>NZ_JAUBVX010000017.1:0-104944 GCF_036706065.1 Microcoleus sp. A2-C3
CTAAGTATTTTTACTTATTCATTCCAGCCTAGCAATGTACTATTCTATGTAGTGTTATTGAAGTGCGGAGTGTGGGTTAAAACTGTTTAATTGCAGATGACAGAGCAAGGAACTAGCTTCGCATTCCGGGGTGTCGTGACTCGAAAAACGTAGTCAGTGAAGACTTAGGCTGGTCAGCATAGCTTGCTGGATTACTCTTGCAAGCTCAGTGTCTTTAGACCTGAGTTACTGACACTGTCTGCCTGCTTGATTGATATTTCAGTCGGCATCTTCGACGAGGCACTGCTCGGCACACTGTTGTCGGCACGGCAGGCTGAGTAACTCAGGGACATCGCTAGGGCGAAAACCAAAATCAGCATTCTCTTCTGACAGTTTTTCCCCTTGATAGGAAACCATCTCAAAAGCCTCAAGATTTTCCTTGATACTGCTCGTCGCTGACCTGTTCCATCCAGTCCACAGGCTTGCCGTCGAGCCATTCCTGAATAGCAATGTGCGTCATAGCTGTGGTTGCTGTGGCACCGTGCCAATGTTTCTCACCGGGCAAAATCTGGACAACATCACCGGGTCTGATGTCCTGAATTGGCTCACCCCAGAGCTGTACGAAACCGCAGCCAGCCGTCACAATTAGCGTCTGGCCCAACGGGTGGGTGTGCCATGCTGTTCGAGCGCCGGGTTCGAAGGTGACACTGGCGCCAGACGTGCGTGCCGGATCGTGTGCCTCGAATAGGGGGTCAATGCGGACAGTGCCGGTAAAATAATCGGCCGGCCCTTTGGCAGAAGGCTGTGAGCCACTTCTTTGGATGTTCATTTGGTTAATTCCTTCAATTGATGCCATTTTGGTTGCAGCCCAATCTTAGAGATTGAGCACTTAACACCTGCTCTATCGGTAGGGATGGATTTTTTAAGCAGCAGGGTTAGCCTTGATGTCCTTTTGGTTGTCAGTAGGCGAATCTCTGGCCCAATCAAGACTGAGTTTTCTCTTGTATAAAAGTCCAGACGCTTGCAAGAAGCCGGAATCGTTTTTTATTGCTTTAGCTTCATTCTAGGAACTCTCAGGGGCAAGCCATAGAACGATCGTCTAAGATTGTTGTACAATCCTGCAAACTTAGAAATGAACCCTGCTAAAACACTTGAAACGTCCGATCGGGATTTAAGGAACGACCCGCAGGCAAAGCGTGAGGCAGACAGAGCGCAAGCCAATAGAGACGAACTGACTGAGCGGATTGCACAAGCAATTCGTCAGGATGGGACGATTGAGCCGCTGAAAGGATTGCACTTCAATCGCTCCTCTTCGCCTTCGGAGTGCATTTATAGTGTCTCTATTCCTGCCTTTTGTGCGATCGCTCAGGGCAGCAAAGAAGTGCTTCTGGGTAACGATCGCTATCAGTACGACCCGATGCACTATCTGCTGGCGACGGTTGAACTGCCGATTGTGAGTCAAATTCTTGAAGCGTCCAAGGCGCAACCGTACCTTAGCCTTCGCCTCGATCTCGACCCTACCTTTGTCGGTTCAGTCATGGTCGAGGCAGGGCATCCCTCAGCACAAAGAGGTGCCAATGTCAAAGCGATCGATGTCAGTCCGTTGGATGCAAATCTGTTGGACTCTGTAGTGCGGCTCGTCAGGCTTCTCGATTCCCCTGCTGAAGCTCATGTTCTCGCACCATTGATTAAGCGGGAAATCATTTATCGACTGCTGATGGGAGAGCAAGGTGGTCGGCTTCGTCAGATTGCAGTTCTGGGAGGCTCAACCCATCACATCGCTCTTGCAGTCGATCGACTTCGTAAAGATTTTAAGGAGCCGCTTCGGATTGAAAGCATCGCACGAGAGCTTGGAATGAGTGTCTCGGGCTTTCACCATCACTTCAAGTCTGTCACTGCAATGAGTCCCTTGCAGTTCCAGAAACAACTGCGGCTCCAGGAGGCTCGCCGTCTGATGCTGGGGGAAAACCTCGATGCTAGCAGTGCTGCCTACCGTGTGGGTTATGACGATGCCTCCCACTTCAACCGGGAGTACAAGCGGCTCTTTGGTGCACCGCCGATGCGCGATGTGGAGAGGCTGCGAGAAGCTGTTAGGGAGACCGTTAGTTTAATATAATCTCCTTACCAGAGTCCTCTGACAGGGCTCGCAGGCTGCGGTGCTGGTGCTGGTAGGGGTGCGGGTGCGGGGCGACGCGCTGGAGGGGGGGTTGTTGGCGCAACGCTGCGGCGAGGTGCGATCGGACTTTCGGTGCGATTAGTTTCAGTTGTCCTCGTTGTCTCGCGCATCGAATCTTGAAGCAGGCTGCTCAGATTGCCGGCTAAACCCTGAATTTTTCCAACCGTGGCGGCAATGCTGGCAACATCTACGTAAACCTCCGGCAGAGGATACTTTTTCAGGATTTCTAGCAGCGACAGTTTACCGTCGTCGCCGGATGCCAGAATCACCGCAGCCCGCAGGGCTTTGCCGCTTTCTGTGCGGCGGTGAGTCCGAATTGCTTGACCGATTTCGTCTGTAATTTTTTCGCCTGGGGTGCTGTAAATTACCCGGGCCAGAATAGCTGGCTTTAAACCGATTTCTAGACTCATCAATCCCTGCAGCACTTGTGGGTCCATTTTGGAGAACCCGATAATTTGTTTGATGGTTGGTGTCGTCGTGCCGTTTTTTGCAAAGTCTTCTAAGTCGCTGATATTGATGGTTTGTGCGATCGGGCCAAATGTCAGGACAACTTTTTCTGCCCCGAATGCTCTACTGCTGCTGCTAGATAATATGCTCGCGCTTGCTCCTACAACTAGGGCAATGCCGATCGATACCAATTTTGTTAACTTCATATTCACTTTCAGCGATCGATTAAAATTATTTTTTCGAGATTTGTACATTATAGATGCAGCAGTTATATTCTACAAGGTCGCGAGTATAAGTTATGCCCGCCTCGCACCCACAATCTTGACCCAGATTTTTTCGAGTTCTGGACTTGAAGAATAAGTAACCACATCTACCGCAATATTTTTTCTTCTATTCATTCTACATTCTACCTCCTACATCAGATAGTCTGGTACACAAAAGTGCCTTCAGCCTTCTACATAAGTGCCTTCTAGAAGTTATGTTGAAAAACAAGCGCAAATCCAAGAAATCCCAACAAAAGCTCAGCGAAAAAACAACATCGCTCAGCAAAAAAGAAGTAACCGCACAAAAACGTAAAACTTCACAAAAGCGCAATGAATTAGCGCAGGCGATCGTCATAAGCTGCTTAATCAGTGCTATTGTCAGCATCCCCCTATTGTTCGTTACCCGCCCTAAGATTGCTATTGCTGGAGGCGCAGCCGTAGCCATTTTGCTGCTTTCCTACAAATACCCCCGTCAAGCTTTGTGGGCTTTTCTAATTTACCTGCCTTTCAGCGGTACAATTACTTACGCAATTGGCGGCGGGAATGCTGCATTTCAAGTAGCCAAAGATGCTTTCTACATACCAGCTCTCATCGCCCTAATTCAAAGCTGCAAAAAGAAACAGTTGCCCCTGTTCATTCCCAAACAAATGCTTTCTACCTTCAGCATCCTGTTGATGATGGCAATGCTGACTTTAATTTTTGTCAACGGGGAGATGCAGCTCCACCCTATGAAAGGCGACAAACCCATTCTGCAAGGAATTCTCGGCTTAAAAGTATTGATAGGTTACATACCGCTGATTGCTTGTACCTATTATCTGATCCGCACTAAGAAGGATTTGGTGTTTTTTGGTCGAATGCACGTAGTTTTGGCGATCGTTTGCTGCGTTCTTGGTTTGATTCAGTACCTGTTGTTGCAAAGTGGAAAATGCGCGGGAACCCGAGGCATGAGCGGAGAAGAATTATATAAAGCAACGCTGCAAGCTAGATGTTTTGTCGGCGGTTCTCTGGTATTCAGTCCAGAAGTCAAATTTATCCGCTTGCCAGGAACATTTGTGGCGCCTTGGCAGTGGGCGTGGTTTTTAATTGCTAATGCTTTTTTGACCTTTGCCTCTGCATTTTGTGACCCTTCATTCTGGTGGCGAGTTATTGGTTTATTTGGCATGGCATTAGTATTTGCCAATGCAGTTATTTCCGGTCAAAGAGCTGCTTTAGTTTTAGTTCCAGTTGCCACTGGCATCCTGCTAATTCTCACAGGTCAATTAGTTAATTTCAAACGATTTATTCCCATCGGTGCAGGACTGGCAATTCTGCTGTTTGTCGGTGCAGCAATTAACCCAGGAATTATCGAGCAGCGGTGGGAGAGTTTTGTTAACCGCTGGAATGCTGCACCACCCCAGCAGTTTTTCTTAAATCAGTTGGAGCAGAGCAACAATTTTATCATTGACAGACCTCTCGGTAGAGGTGTGGGACGAGCGACTAATTCCACGCGAATCTTTGGTTTCACGCAGCTAATTGAAACTTTCCATCCTAAGTTGATCTACGAACTCGGTTATCCGGGAATGATTGCTTTTCAAATCATGCTTTTACACTTAGCTTTTCTAACTTTTCGAGCTTACCGCACTGTGAAGGACAAAAATTTGCGGAGTTACGGAGCTAGTTTTTGGGTGTTTGTGGGATTTATTACGATCAATCCTCAATACTATCCGCTGGATGTAGATCCAGTATCGGTGTATTACTGGGTTTTGGCTGGGGCGATTTTAAAGTTGCCCAAAATTGACAAACAGGTGCAGGATGAAAAACACTTAGAACTTGAGGGACATGAATTGGAAGTTCACCAACAATTTAAGGAGAAAAAGATTATTGCATCAGCTCCAATTTGAGCAAAGTTATATCGGAAACGCTCTAATATCATCTCCAATCGAACAAATACAATCATTAAGCCAGGTTCGTAGTGCGGGCTTGAGCCCGCAGCATAAAAGCGGACACTCCCGACGCACTATGAGCCTTTTTTATTGTGTATGCCATTCCATATCCCAGCAAGAAATGCAAATTAAAACCCATTTTTTCGATTCAAAGACTAATTTTTAAAGGGTTTGTCGATCGATATGTCGCGACAGCATCAAACTCTGCTTAATTCTACCAATAATTAGCTCAAACATTTTTTTGCGGGACGGATTCTTGCTACTGGGCGGCATCCCTAACTCGCAACACATTAAATTCAAGTCAGTTGCACTCATCGCCGACAATTTTTGTCTCACCTCTAATTCATGACCCTTCTTAGCTTGCAAACGCAGTTCTTCATAAACTTCTAAAACATTTCCTGCCGATAAATTAGCAGGCTTATTCACATCAGCAGTGGTAGATAATTGCGAATTTTTAGACCCAGCAGAAAGCACTCCCCGCTTAACTTGAGCCTCAATCCTGGTTAATTTTTTGGAAACCTCCCGCAAGATTTCCTTAAGTTCGCCAATTTCATCAACTAACCCCCCGCTTTCTTGCTCATTAGCAGCAAAAATATCTTTTTTAATCATTTCAGATACTCCTCACACTCGCGCCAGAGTTGCTCAAACTCTCTAACTAATTCTCGCGGCAGTTCTCCCTCATTAATCGCCCGTTTCAACCCGACGCTTTCCCGAATTGTCGCTTCCAAAAATCTCACTTCTATGTTATTGTCTTTTGATATTTCAGCGCAAAGTCTCTTGACTTCTCTCATATAAAACTGAACTTCATTTGTCAGCAATCCTCCATAGATTTTAGCTCTATTCATAAACACGGCAATCTTGGGAAACGGGTAAGGTTCAATCCGTTTCTGGAGGGAGTTTAAAACTAAACTCAATCCCCTAGAACCAAAATAATCTGGATTGACGGGAATCAATATTAAGTCACAGCAAGAAAGGACGCTATAGGTGAGGAGACTGAAAGAAGGCGAACAGTCAAAAAGCATCAAGTCGTATTTGGGGAGATTGGGAGAGTTGGCGATTTTGCCGCTGAACTGGCGGATGAAATCTTTAACACTTTTTCCCTCAAATCCATCCAAATCTAACCAATACAATTCTTCAACTGAAGGGATAAAATGCAATTGTTCGTCAATCTGATAAATCGTGTCGAAACCAACGGGAAATTTAAAGTTCTGTCCGGCTTTTTTAAAGACTTCGAGGGCGTCGTAAATTGTGAGTCTGTGCTTCAGAGATTTTTCGTACCACTTACCAAATTTATCCTCTAAATGACCTGTATTTTCGTTAAGCCCGATCGCCTCTGTGAGGGACATTTGCGGGTCTAGGTCTAACATCAAGACTTCTAAGTCTGTTCCTTGGGATATAATATTTCCCAGACTCCAAGTGACGGTGGTCTTTCCGACTCCGCCTTTGAAGTTGATTACGGCTATGGATTTAGGACTCATGGCTGGGTTTGCTTTAATTTTGCTCAAATATAAATTAAAACATACCGATCGCCCAATTAGGGTTAGCTCAGCATTATTACTCGAATAATGGCGATCGGCTTGAGTAGGCGATCGCCAGATTAACAGGGAGTCTCTTTTTAGAAAAAAACGTCAGAAAACTTGAAAACGTGACTAGCAATATTCCGCACCTTTGCTAATGGAACAGGTAATCCAGTTACACTGTAGCCTCGATTTTGTACTACTTTCTGCGGGAGTTCTGGCTGTTGCTGCGAAACTAACAACCTGAATTTACCTGGTTCGACGACCAATATCTCCTGTTGAGGAATGAAAAATATCCAGAGATCAGCTTGTGAACTCCATCCCCAACAGGGAAGGTTGCGATCGTTAAAAGCTTCAAAAAACAAGTTTCCAGTTTGCTTGGCTTTGACATCTGTTTTGTACTCAGCAGTTGCGATTGAACCGTTTGGGCGAATTAGTCGGCGGTCAATACCGGCTTTCTGATACTGCGGCCAATCTGATACATCCTCAATGCGATAGCCATGAAACTGCAGCCACTGGTCTATTATCGCCTCTCCTGTCTTTCCTATTTTCTTTTGAGTTTGGAAGTCGTATTCCTGTTTTTGGGAAAGCGGGGGTAGTGGCTGGGATAATTGGGTTTCGTTGTGCTGATTGTTGTTGTACATGATTAATTCCGTCAGAGTTGTGGATGTAGATTTTTTTAAGTTTTGAGTAGTGAATCACTACATCCCTAGCTTCGCCGAACTTTATCTTGCAGCTACCCAACAAGTGTGAGGAAGTTTGTTAGGATTGTTTGTTAGGAACTCAACAACACCCTAAAAATGGCACAAGATTCACCAGAAGAACAATTCACCCTAGCTGCTAATGACTGGGATTTAGAAAAGTTGTACAAAGATTTGGCAGATGCCAAGCGAGAAGTAGCATCGCATAAACAAAGGGGACTCACAGAAGTCGAAAAACGGCATTTGCGAGGATTGCTTTGTGGTTTTAGTCCTGACGAAATAGGTACAAAGCTTCAGAAGGTAGAGGGAGGAGCGAGAACCGATATAAGTAACACTGTGTATATGTATGTCAAACAGCTTATTCACGGAAAAGTAGAAGACATCAAGATAACAAAATACAGATGTATCGATTGGCTTGAGCAAGCAGGGTATAAAACCAGGTCATCTAACTCAGTTGAAAGTAAGCCTGTAAATGCACCTTCTATTTCAGAGAATGATATTGATGATTTGGTGGAGACAGTCCCATCGCACTCTCCTCTCTGTGCTGAGGATTTCAATAATCTGGGAATTGACAAGGCTAATGAAAGACATTTTCAGGAAGCAATTGAAAATTTCGATCGAGCAATTAAGCTCAATCCTGATTATGCAGATCCCTACAATAACCGGGCTAATGTTCGCCATCAATTAGGAGACTTTCCGGGAGCAAGGGAAGATTACACAGAGGCGATATTGCTCAATCCTAAGTGTTCAGATTTTCACAAAAACCGGGGTATTATTTCTTGTGAATTAGGTGATTACCGAGAAGCACAGGCAGATCACAGCCGAGCAATTCAACTCGATCCTAACAATGATCAAGCCTACAATAGCCGAGGTTTTGCTCGTGTACACATGGGGGATGTGCCAGGGGCACTTAAAGATTTCACCCAAGCAATTGAACTAAATCCTGATTATGCCCTTGCTTGGAATAATCGAGGTGATGTCTACTTGGAATCCGGAAATCTGGAAAGAGCGCTTGAAGATTATACCCGGGCAGCTCAGCTGAAGCATAATAATCCTATAATATTCTACAACCTGGGGGTTATTCACTATAGCTTGGGGAACAAAGAGAAAGCGCTTGAGGATTATAACCAGGCAATTCAGCTTAAACCAGACTTGGCCCAAGCTTATCAAAACCGAGGTATTGTCCACTATGAATTGGGCTATTCCCAAAGAGCAGATGAGGATTTTTTCAATGCTAAAAATTTATATCGTCGGCATGGTAAAGAAGAAAATTACCAAAAGTTACTTGATATAATAGAAGAACTTCAGCAAGAAGATTGAGAGCGATCGCCTTTAGTAAAGGCAAAAAAAAAGCGATAGGTACATTGCTTAAAGCTTCATTCACTATAATGATTCTTACAAGCTGCGATCGCAATTTCGACCTCCGTAACTTGGTAAACCAAACGATGTTCGTTATCAATACGCCGCGACCAAAAACCACTTAACTCGTATTTCAGAGGTTCAGGTTTGCCCAATCCTTCAAAGGGCGATCGATCTATATCTTTAATCAATTCTACAATTTTGCGATAAATCTTTTTGTCTAATTTTGCCCATTCATTAAAATCTGCAAAAGCAGAAGATTCAAAAATAATTCTTCTGCTCATTGCAAATCCTGTAGATCGACTTCAACTAAATTTTGCCTGTCTTTAACATTTTCAATAGCTTTCAACAGTTTGTTTTTATTGACTTCTGATTTCAAAAGATATTCGGTTTCATCGCATTCTGATACACTTATTTCAATCTCTTTATCTCCAAAAATCGCTTTGATTTGTTCTAAAAAGTTACTATCTAGTTCGCTGGCTTTTAAACGATAAACTGTTGACATCGTTGTGACCTATTTTTGATTGAGTTAAAATGATTAATATTGCCTTTAAATATAGTTTGAAGTTGACACTAAGGGCTGGCAAAATTACCAGCCCTCAAGTTGTTTTAGCGTTTGACCAACTTCTTGGACAACTTCCGCAAGCGAATTGATTTCGGTGTTACTTCCACCAATTCATCCTGGCCGATGTACTCCAAAGCGCGCTCCAAACTCATATCGACTGGTGCTTGCAACTGCGCCAATTCTTCACCGCCAGATGCGCGGTGGTTTGTTAACTGCTTCGACTTGCAGATATTGAGTTCCATGTCATCATCTCGGTTGTTTTCTCCGATAATCATCCCTCTGTAAACCTTGGTTCCAGGGGTAATGAAAAACACGCCGCGGTCTTCAGCATTTTTCAGTGAATAAGTAGTTGCAGTTCCTTCTTCAAAGGAAATTAATACTCCGTTGCGGCGGGCGACAATTTCTCCACCGAGGGGGCGATAGTCGAGGAAGCTGTGGTTCATAATTCCTGCGCCGCGAGTTAGGCGCATAAACTCGCCTCGGAATCCAATCAAACCGCGAGCGGGGACTGAAAATTCGATTTGGGTGCGGCCGGTGCTGCTGACGTGCATATCTTGCATTTCTGCTTTCCGTTGACCGAGGCGTTCGATACAGCCGCCGACTGCTTCTTCGGGTACGTCTAACACCAAACATTCAAAGGGTTCGCAGGGACGACCGCCGACTTCGCGGAAGATTACTTGCGGCTGAGATACTTGGAATTCGTATCCTTCGCGACGCATATTTTCGATCAGGATTCCGAGGTGAAGTTCGCCACGGCCGGATACGAGGAATTTGTCGGGAGATTCGGTTTCTTCGACGCGCAGGGCGACGTTGGTTTGGAGTTCTCGCATGAGTCGATCGCGAATTTGACGCGATGTGACCAAACTACCTTCTTGACCGCAGAACGGCGAATCGTTCACCGAGAAAGTCATCTGCAAAGTTGGTTCGTCTACCTTGATTAAAGGTAGCGCTTGTGGGTCATTTGGACAGGTAATTGTCTCGCCAATATACGCATCAGCAAAACCGGCAACTGCGACAAGATTACCAGCAGAAGATTCTTGGATATCAATGCGCTTTAGGCCTTCAAAGCCCATCAATTTGCTGATTTTTGATTTGACAATGGCGCCACTTTCGGTGATTAAGACTGCTTGTTGACCGATTTTAATCGTGCCGTTGTGGATGCGGCCGATGACGATGCGGCCGACGTATTCTGAGTAATCTAAGGTGGTTACTTGCAGTTGTAGTGGCTTGTTGGGGTCGCCGATGGGGGGCGGTACGTGGTCTAGGATTTCTTCAAACAGCGGTTTCATGTCCACTGCTTCGTCTTCCAATGTTTTTTTGGCAGTGCCGTTGAGCCCGGAACCGAACAGATAGGGGAAGTCGCACTGATCGTCGTCTGCGCCGAGTTCGAGGAACAGATCCAAAACTTTATCGACTGCTTTGTGGGGATCTGCTCGATCGCGATCGATCTTGTTGACAAATACGATCGGGCGCAGTCCCTTTTCGAGGGCTTTTTTGAGTACGAACCGGGTTTGCGGCATCGGGCCTTCGTTGGCATCTACAATCAGCAAACAGCCGTCAACCATGCCGAGAACTCGTTCGACTTCGCCGCCGAAGTCCGCGTGTCCGGGGGTATCGACGATGTTGATCAGAGTTTCTTTGTATCGGACAGCGGTATTTTTGGAAAGGATGGTGATGCCACGCTCGCGCTCGATGTCATTGGAGTCCATGACGCAATCTGGGACTTCTTCCCCTTCGCGGAAGACCCCGGACTGTCTGAGAAGAGCGTCTACAAGGGTGGTTTTGCCGTGATCGACGTGAGCAATGATAGCAACGTTGCGAATGGGAAGACTCATAAGGCGTCTGGGACGTTAAACGAATTTAACTAAAAATTTCTTAATAATTGTAGCGCATTAAGTCAAGTGGCGATCGGGTGGCTGCAATATTGGCGTGCGATCGTCGCTAGAATCAGGGTTAAGCTTCTGTTAGTGCTGTTGAGTTGGTGGAGGTTGTGAAGGTTTGATTGTGGGCGATCGCCTTTATGATCATGAGCGAGTAGTTGCGATCGCATTTATGGAAGTACAACCCAGGGACATTCAGCGTTACGTCAAGTCAGACGGTCAGATTCCTTTCGATGAGTGGTTTTATGCTCTGCGGGATTCTCAAGCTAAACTCAAGATTAATGTGAGATTGAAGCGAGTCAGTACAGGTAATTTTGGAGACTACCGCCCAGTGGGAGAAGGAGTCTTGGAATTGAAAATTAATTTTGGTCCAGGCTACCGGGTTTATTTTGGACAAGTAGAAACAACAATAGTGCTTCTCCTGTGTGGAGGGGATAAAAGCACTCAGGACGAAGATATTCGTAAAGCAAAGAAATATTGGATTAAATACAGGAGTCAAGACAATGGTTAAAAGTGTACCTTACCATCCGTTTCTGATTGAACAGCTCAAAGATTCAGTATATGCGGCCGGCTACCTGACGTTATTTTTGAATGAGCAAGAAGAGGGAGATTTGGATATTGGCATTTTCCCATCAGCTTTGAAAGAGGTATTTGAGGCTCTGGGTGAACCAAATATGTCGGCTGATGATGCTAAATTGCATTTGGAAAAATTAGATACTTTGTTGTCGGGGGAAGGAAGTGCGACAATTTATGCTTTGGCTAGTTGGCTGAAGGCTTTGGGATTGAAGTTAACGGTTGCGGTTGATGCAGGGGATGAGGAAATTTCTGCTAATGTTGCTGAATTGGCCCAAGTTGGTAATGTTTGATTTTTTATTGTGAGTAAGTGCGATCGGCTAAAATCAAGATTATGGAAGTGCAGCCCAAGGAAATTCAGCGTTATATCAGACAAAATGGGACAGTTCCATTTGCCGAATGGTTTGGCTCCCTGCGAGATGTTAACGCTAAAATCAGGATTGATAAGAGACTTGAGCGGGTTAGCAGTGGCAATTTGGGAGACTGTCGTTCAGTTGGCGAAGGAGTTTGCGAACTTAAAATCGACTATGGCCCAGGCTACAGAGTCTACTTTGGACAAGTGGGATCTGCGATCGTGCTTCTCCTGTGCGCTGGGGATAAAAGCACTCAAGACCAAGACATTAGTAAAGCTAAGGAATATTGGAGAGATTATGAAAGACGCCAAAATGCCGGCTAGTGATAGCTATCATCCCTTTAAAATTTCCAATCTCAAAGATCCAAACTATTCTGCTGCTTACCTTTCTCTAATATTTGGAGAAGAGGAAGAGGGAGATTTGGAATTAAACATTATGCTCTCAGCTATGAGAGATATATTTGAGGCTCTGGGCGAACCAAATATGTCGGCTGATGATGCTAAATTGCATTTGGAAAAATTAGATACTTTGTTGTCGCCAGAAGGAAGTGCGACAATTTATGGTTTGGCTAGTTGGCTGAAGGCTTTGGGATTGAAGTTAACGGTTGCGGTTGATGCAGGGGAAGAGGAAATTTCTACTAATTGTGCTGAATTGGCGGAAGTTGGTAAGATTTGATTTTTGGCAAACTTCCCAGACATGGCGTTTGAAGTATTTTTAATTTTAGGGTAGCACTATGTCAGAGACCGAACTAGATTTAGGATCAATAGCCGCCAGAGTATTGCAGCTTGAAGAAGAGCAAGTTATTCTCAAAAAATATATAGCCAAATTTAAGCGGCAGTTAGAAGCACAGGATCAACGATTTAACGATCGCCCTCAACCGCAACTGCTAGAAAGTTTAACTGCCCAAATTGCGGCGCTCCAACAGCGGCTTGATTTGGCAATTGGCGATATTTCGGTCATTTCAGAGCCGCCGATTGAGCTTGACGCTGAGACAGAACAGCAAAAGTTAGACTTTCAGTATCGGTTAATATGCGATCGCCCCGACAGTCGCGCTGTGTTGGTGGAGGCGCTATCAGTAGGACAAGAGCGGCTGATTATTGTTTGCCCTTGGCTCAATTGTAACAGTATTAATGATGAATTGCTCCAAAAATTTAGGGATTGCTTGAACCGAGGATGTGCGATCGATATTGGCTGGGGTTATTTAGGCGATCGGCAAAAAATCGGCAAGGGATGGCGATACAATGCTTTAGCAGATTTGCAAGAATTAGAAAGCGCATATCCCGGTCAATTTAGTCTCAATTTATTTGGTACTCACGAAAACTATTTAGTCTGCGATTCCAGTTTTGCTATGTTGGGGAGCCATAATTTTCTGACTAACAGCGACCAAAGTGCAGAAAAAGAAGTGGGAATCCGCACGGATGACTGCCAAATTGTCAAGCAATTAATTGAGAGATTTGACAGCAGCGAAGTATTAAATGAGGAGGAGATTGAGAGCAGGTTTATAGAGAGTTCTGATTCAATCGATCGAGCCGAATATTTGGAAGGGTTGGCGGCGGATGCTGCTGAGGGAGAGATTGATTTAGAGGATAGCGCTGAGGATTTGGATGATCAGTCTGAGGCTAGTCTGGAACCTGTGGTTACTGTTGAGGAATTTTGGAAGCGTTGCAAAAATCAGGGAGAAAGGGATTTTACAGGTATTAATTTAGCTGGTGCTTACTTGAGTAAAAGTTTCCTAACTTCTGATGTTAATCTGAGTAATGCTAATATGATAAAAGCTAATTTGAGCGGTGTTAATTGGCAGGGTGTAAATCTCAGTGGAGCAACTTTGAAGGAAGTAAATATGAGTAATACGTCTTTCCAGAACATAAATTTTAGTAATGCGAATTTATCAAGTGCTAACCTTTCTCAGGCGAATTTATCTTCAGCCAATCTGAATCATGCAAATTTAGTCAAAGCTAACCTTTCTCAGGCTAATTTACAATCAGCTAAACTAGAAAGAGCCAAATTGAGTAAGGCAATTTTAAGAGTGGCAAACCTAGAATATGCAAATTTTAGTGATGCCGATTTGGATGGTGCAAATCTCAGCGGTGCTAAACTTACTCGACAAGCAAAATTCACTAATGCCAACCTCGCTCAAGCTAACTTAAGCGGGCTATACTTGAGGGAATCAGACCTGAGAAATGCTAATTTAACAAATGCAAATTTGAGTAACTCTAACCTTTTAGGAGCAAATTTTGAGGGAGCAAATCTCAAAGGAGTTCAACTTCAAGGAGCGATTTGTAATCAAGCAACTTTATTTCCTGCTGATTTCGATCCTGTGAAAGCGGGTGCTTACTTAATTGCTCCCTATGTATCGCTGCAAAATGCCGATCTAAATGGTAGGGAGTTGAGCGGTGTTAACTTGATGGGAGCCAATTTACAAGGTGCTAATTTGACTTCTGCACAATTGAATAATTCCAATTTGAGAGATGCCAATTTGAGTGGGGCAAAACTTCAGGGAGCAAGTCTAGACGGCTGTAATTTGAGTCGGGCTAATTTGAAGCAGGTAAACTTGAATGATGCAAGATTAGTTAATGCAGATTTAACGACAGCCGACTTAACTGAATCTGACTTGCGACAAGCGGAATTAAACTCTGCAAAGCTGCGTGGTGCTGAGCTGGTTTCAGCAGACATCCGTGCAGCAAGATTAAACTTTGCAGACTTATCTGGCGCTAACTTAACTGGTGCAAAAATAGGAGGTGCTAACTTGGAAAATGCTAAACTTATTGGTGCAATTATGCCAGATGGATCTACTCACGAATAAAATTAGCTAAGACTTACGCAGTCGCCCACAAAGAAACCGGGTTTTTAACCGAAATTGAGGATTTTAAGCAGGTATTGTGGGTAAAAACCCGGTTTCTGGCTACCTCTCCGTAAGTCGTAATACTCTTGAAGTTCTATTCAGGGAATTTCCTTTAGCTTTGTTGAGTCTCCGGTGATGTTAATTCTTGCTCGCCCGCCTTCCACATTTCATAAAAAACACTCCATTCAAAGAAATCCATACTATCTCCTAATTCTCCTGCCCGAAAGCGCGGATAAAAATCATCCGATCGCATTTGATATTGATCCTCAAAAGCTTGCAAGCGATTCTTTAACTCTAAAATATCTTGTGGGATTGTCGGAGCATTTTTAGAACATAATTCGGGAATCTGAATTTGGGATTCTAGAAGTTGCCTTTCTGACTCAGAAAGGGATAGAATGATTTGAGCTAAAGATTCAACTAATTTCACATTCATTGCTGTCGTCCTTCAGTCAAACTCCGACTTGATCTTATCTAATCTTCTGCCAATTGAGGGAATGTGGATACAGATCAATTATACTAATTGTAACAGTTTGGCAAAGGTTTGAGGTTCTGGTAAAGCTTTTCCTTCTTCCTGGGAAGATTCTATTAATAATTCTAACACTTCTTGGGCATTGGTGAGAGCTTCTTCATAGGTGTCTCCATGAGTGTGACAAAAATGCCCCCACTCTGGAAGACTGGCCACGAAACAATTATCTTCTTCCGACCATTGAATTAAAATAGTGTAGCGATATTTGATCATGATTGTTCCTCTTGTTCTCGAATTTCCTCTAGCTTTTGCAGGGACAGGCTAACATCTCTTTCTTGGTAAGGCTTAGCATCAGCCCCATCATTGCCGGATAAAATAACTGGCTCGGCTAGAAGTGTATGAAACCATTTTAGTATGGCTTCCCTTACCAGAGCGATATCTAAACCCAGCTTTTAGGAGCAGGCTTTTTAATTCTCGAATTTTTTAGGCATGAATCTCTAAATAATAGCATAATTGATTTAAGTGAATTGCATCTGCTTGGCTTGGGAGTGTTTTTTTGATATCATAGCGATCGCATCTGATTTCACTAGGTGTCTCTCATTTCATGGGAGTTTGTCTAGTTGACCGATCGCCCTTCAGTTTCCAATGCCGGGGCGATCGCCCTTTAATATCTAATTACTTAAAAGCACATACTTCCCCTTTGTCAAGAATCGAATCGGTGAACACCGTTAAAAATTTAGCCCGATCGCCCAATCTGACAATGGCCGACATCGGTGCTCTGCTAAAATTAGCCAGGACTTTTGATGTGTCGATCGAATAATTGTTCGATTTTGTCGAATAAGTAGCAAATTACACTTAAAATAAACCAGTGCCAACCAGCGCCACCTCCGACGGGCGATCGACTGTAGGCCCAAATAACAGATTAGAGAGTTGGCGGATGGGACGGGGCTCCGTCAGGAAGAGAGTATATATTCTCAGCGGCAATTGTAGCTGTGCGATCGCGCGCAATCGGTCTACAATTTGTAACGTTGAGCCTTATTGAAGTGCAGGAGTGGAGCTGGCTTGGATAACGCTAGTCTGTCGAGAAAAACCCCGCAAGCCTCAGAGCTTGCCGCTGACGAAATTCCAGAAGCAGTGCGAGATCACCCATACATAGAAGCAGGAGCGAGCCAGTCCAAGAAAAAAGGGCTGATTTGGAAACTGCTAGGGTTGGGCGCCGTAGCCTTTGGAGTAAGCATTTGGCTGCACTTCAACTTTAACTTTTTCCCAGCTACCAGTCGGGCAGAACAAACTCAACAAAACCCAGCAGCGGCGAGCTCGCCGTCAGGGGTGGCCGCGAGTCCAGCCACCAACTCAAAACCCGCAACCCCAGACAACCTGCTGGGACACTTGCCTTACCCAGAAGCACCAGCCTCAGACTTGGTAAACGTCACTTCCGACGGTGGCATCAAACTCCGCAAAACCGCAGCAGCAAAATATCAAGAAATGGCTAACGCCGCCGCCGCATCAGGGATCTATTTCGCTCCCATATCCGGCTTTCGCTCCGTGGAAGACCAACAGCACGTATTTTTTGACGTAAAAGCCGAACGCAGGCAAAACGCCACCAAGCGAGCCGAAGTCAGCGCTCCTCCTGGATATAGCGAACACCATACAGGTTACGCGATCGACATTGGCGACGGCTCCGCCCCCGACACTAACCTCAGTCCCAGCTTTGACAGTACCCAAGCATTCAAGTGGCTAGAAGCCAACGCTCCCGCCTTCAGCTTTGAAATGTCCTTCCCCAAAAACAACCGCCAAGGCGTTAGTTATGAGCCTTGGCACTGGCGGTTTGTGGGCGACAGGCAAAGCCTCGAAACTTTCTACAAAGCTCATTCCATCAAAAAGTAGAAGATAGTTGACAGTTGACAGTGGGCAGTTGACAGTTGACAGTTGGCAGTTGGCAGTTGGCAGTTGGCAGTCAGAAGGAAAAAGGAAGGTTTTCCCCATCTCCCCATCTCCCCATCTCCCCATCTCCCCCTCTCCCCCTCTCCCCATCTCCCCATCCCCCCATCTCCCCATCTCCCCCTCTCCCCCTCCCCCACTCTCTGGCAAAACTCGTGATTGCAATCTATCCAGGCAGCTTTGACCCCATTACCTTCGGTCACGCAGATATTATCGAGCGGGGGTCTAGATTATTCGATCGCGTAATTGTTACAGTAGTCAAAAATCCCAGCAAAACCCCTCTATTCACCGTAGAGCAACGAATCGAGCAGATCCGGCGCTCTACCCAACACTTGCCAAACGTAGAAGTAGACAGTTTTGAGGGTTTGACAGTAAACTATGCTAAGATTCGACAAGCCAAAGTGCTGCTGCGGGGACTCCGGGTATTAACAGATTTTGAAATGGAACTCCAGATGGCCCACACCAATAAAACCCTTATGGGTGAAATTGAAACAGTTTTTTTGGCAACTTCTAACGAGTACAGCTTTTTAAGTAGTAGTGTAGTTAAAGAAATTGCCAAGTTTGGTGGCTCCGTAGATCATCTTGTTCCGAAACACGTCGCCCTAGATATTTACAAATGTTACGCCAGCAGGAACCAAATCGCATCGAACCCGACACTACCGGACGCAGCACTGAGAACGAATCACCTCAGAACACAGCAGCCTTCGGAGACGACACCAGAACCGCAGGAGTAGACATCCA
Organism: Microcoleus sp. A2-C3; assembly: GCF_036706065.1. NCBI lineage: Bacteria > Bacillati > Cyanobacteriota > Cyanophyceae > Oscillatoriales > Microcoleaceae > Microcoleus > Microcoleus sp. A2-C3. Next base: position 17,726 of record NZ_JAUBVX010000017.1, read on the forward strand.
GCGGGAATTGAATCGGCTTGAGGAAATTGTTCTCGACAGTCCGCGAATTCCCATGACCAGACGCACTCTGGTGGATGAAGAACAGTTACTCGATCAGTTAGACTTGGTGAGGCTAAATTTGCCGATCGCCTTTCAGGAATCCGAGATGATCATTCGGCACAAGGATGAACTGCTCCAAGAAGCTCAACTCTACGCTCAAGAAGTGATAGAAGCAGCAGAACAGCGAGCGGCAGAACTTTTAAATGATATGGGCCTAATCCAGCAGGCAAAAGTAGAAGCAGATCAGTTGCGACAGCAAGTTTTGCTCGACTGCGAGGCAATTCAGCAGGCGACGCTGGCGGAAGTCGAACAAATTCGCTACCAGGCTCAAGAGGAACTGGAAGAGATGAGAGTCAGGGCGATGACTGAATGCGAGGAAATTCAAAACGGCGCCGACGATTATGCTGACCAAGTGCTCGATAATATTGAGCACAAGCTGAGCGATATGCTGCGCGTGATCCGCAACGGGCGCGATCAATTGGATAGTGTTTCGGCGTCGCACATCCATCACAACAACGGTTAGCTAACTTTTAATTAATTGCTTAAACATTTCTCCAAGTCTACCTATCTTTAGGTAGATTTTTTTTTCGCAACAGTCTTGATTCCTCAATCCCAGCACTTCGTGATCCGATTTTTAATTTGAGATTTTAGAATTGGCAATGGCTGATGAAATATGGGTAGCACTGGCCTACAGTTGCATTTTTTTTGAAAATGGTGTGACTTATTTTCCCAGAGATAACTTTTTTGAATAGAGGAGCAAATATAATATTTTCTGTTATGGTAAAAACTCATCACACAGAAAATTCCTGATTTGACCCTAATGTTTGCAATCTAACTGTTACCATGCAAAAAGCATCTAATCGGTTTGCTGAATTTGACTTGATCCGCGCTTTAGCGATCGTCAGTGTTGTGATTACTCATGCTGGGTTCTTGGCATTTAGCGATCGCAGAATCATCTTTGTCGCGATCGATACATTGCAACTATTTTGCGTACCTGCATTTTTACTGCTCAGCGGTTTTTTTCTCACCAACAAACTGGAAAATCAAAATAATCCCGCACAGGTAGTCAAAAAAAGACTGTCAAAAATTATACCCCCCTATCTGTTTTGGTCAGTAGGTTTGTACATTTTAAATAATTTGGGTTCACTCCAAAAATTTGATTTACTTTCATTACTCAGAGATATCCTGACAGGCTCCGTAATGCCTCCCTATTACTTCATCGTGGTGATTGTTCAATGCTACGGTTGGTGGTGGCTCCTAGTGAAACTAAGATTTTTAGAACCCAGAAAAATTTTAGCATTGGGTTTGATAATACAAACAATTTTTACAATAGGGTTTTACTTAGTCGCTTTCAAATACATATCAATACCTCTACCTTTGATGGAGCGCTGGATTTTTAGTTGGATTTTGCCATTTTCAACCGGTCTATATTTGGGCGCAGCCTATGACAAAAATCAACCCGTTCTCGAACGCATAAAAATGCCAATTTTAGGAGCAACTATCCTCTTTTATCTAGCGAGCATTTGGGAATATTACCTGATAAGTGGAGTTAATTCAGAAGGATGGTTTCTGCGATCGTTTTTCAAACTATCTTCCCAAGGATACGCAATTTTATTCGTATTGTCGATACTAGCATTTTCTAAGAAAATCGCACTTCCCAGTAGAGTTTCGGGGTTAATCAAAATATTGGCTGCTTATTCATTCCCGATATATCTCCTAGATTCGACAGTCGTGAGATATGTGTTGTTAGTGTTTTATAAATTTATTGACCCCGTACATCCGCTGCTGAAGCTCGGCTTTTTAGTGACAGGCACTTTGTTCGGTTGTTTGGCAAGTATTTACCTGTTGCAGAAAGTTTTGCCCAAAAAATACAGCCAGTACATTCTGGGAATTTAATCTAATTTTGTGTTTCAGCGGATGTCTTCATAAAACTGCTTGAGACATTTCGGATCAACGCCAAAACCCCACAAAAAACCGATCGCAAGATAGATACAAATTGATTTAAATTCGCCCCAATGCGCCACTCGGCGATCGCTGCTTTCCACAACCCGATTAACTAACTTAATTTTACCCCGCCGCACCAATTTTAAACATAAATCTGCCTCCTCCATAATTGGTAGTGCCACATCAAAACCTGCGCATTCCCAAAAATCAGTGCGGCGGCAAAAAATAACTTGATCCCCAAACAGCAAGCGTAATCCTTTAACAAACAAATGAGGGCGAAATAGCAGCGGCGCGTAGTAAGTTTTTAGGTAATTGTGCAGCGAAAAACCCCATCTTGTGTGCTGCGAACCAGCCATCAGGGAAATAAATCCGCCGCCGACAATTTTCGGATCGGATAATGTGTTTTGGATAACTGCTACGATGTCGTCGGGAACCAAAGTATCGGCGTGGAGGAAGCACAGAATTTCGCCTGTAGCGGTTTCCGCACCTAAATTCATTTGCACGGAACGTCCCGGCATACTGCTAAAAATAACACGGGTGGCGGCGGAAAGTGCGATCGCCACTGTTTCGTCTTGACTGCCACCGTCTACCACCAAAACCTCCCAAGCAGGAGGATTGAGAATGCTCAGTTGGCGCAAGGTGCGTTCCAGACAAGTCGCTTCGTTGAGGGTTGGGATGATAATAGAAACGCGATCCATCTGGTTGAAATTTATGGCAAAACTATTATAATAAAAAACTGTGGCGATTCACAACTGCATCTATATCTTTCATCAATCAGGATTGAAAAAATCGTGTCCAGGAAAACAGAATTAAAAAACGATCTAGAATTTTATGACGAAAATGCTGATAATTGGTGGGACGAAAATGCTAAAATCTATGCTCTTTACCATCTAAATAAACCTAGATTTGAGTTTTTCGACAGACACGCAACGAATTGGCGAGGGCTGAAAACCTTAGATGTCGGATGCGGCGGCGGTTTTTCTTGCGAGTTTATGGCCGAGAGAGGCGCGGTGGTTTCTGGAATAGATCGATCGCACAAATGTATTGTAGCAGCGCAGAATCACGCAGTTACCAGCGGTTTTGAAATTGACTACCGTCAAGGCTTTGCCGAAAATATGCCCTACGCTGACAATACCTTCGATGTTGTAATCTGCGTAGATGTTTTAGAACACGTTGCCGATTACAAACAAGTTGTGTCAGAGGTTCACAGAATTCTCAAGCCCGGAGGACTGTTCTTTTTTGATACAATCAACCGAACTTTTTCCTCGCAAATTGTGATGATTGAACTGATGGAAAATATCTTGCAGGAAATTAAGCGAGGCGTTCACGATTGGGAAAAGTTTATTACCCCGGAGGAACTTTCTGTGGTAATGCGGGATACGGGTTTTGGCAAGATTAAAATTAAAGGTTTTGATATGTTTGGAGAAATGGGCGCCATTTTGTCCGAAATGCACGGTTTTTGGGGAAATTTTACAAGTGGAAAGCAGCTATTTCCTTCGCTGGCAAGTTTCCAACAAGTTTCTCAAGTGCTACTCTCTAATATCGCTAACTATATTGATTACAAAAAGTCTGGATTGTTTAAAATCCAAATTAATCAGGATACCTCGATTATGTATGTTGGCGTAGGGGCGAAGAATTAGCCGGTTGTCATTAGTGGCAGGTTGGGGGCGGATTTGGTCGATCGACAAATCCGCCTCCAACCTGCCCAAGATTTTAACAGATAAATGCAAATATTTAGCAAGTATTTTGAAAATTAAACAACCTCACATTCGGGCCCGATCGCCCAAAACTACCGCTAGGTCTGAATTTAAGGCTGTAATTTCCCCAAAGTCTCCAGTAAAGCCACCTTTTTGTAACAAATATTAATATTTAAGTCTTGACAATTTATCTAAATTGTATGGTAGCTTATTGAATATTAATTGCAATAACTACCGGAAGTTAACAGTACCTGGAGGTCAATCACCGTGACAGCAGCAATAGTTTCCGCGTCAGCCTCGCGAATCGGCAACGGACAACCGACCAGCCAAAAACTGATCAGTTTGGGTAGAAATTCCGAAATACCCGACTTGGATCACTCCACAGATGTCAGCATAGCCGTCTTAGAAGGAGTGGGAACTCTCACGGTGTGCGATCGCACAGTCACTTTAACACCGGGAGTATTTGTGTTTGTACCCGCCGGCATCCCGCGCAGTCTAAAAGTACAAACGACGCTGAATCTATTACTAATTGACTGCGAACCCGACCCCGATCTGAGTGAGTCAGCTTGGTTGATTAATTTTCAACTTTAAGCAGATGAAAAAACAGTGTCCTTGCTGCCTTGACTCTCTAATTTCTCAGGTTAGCCACAATCGCGTCTACTATTTTTGTCTGAATTGCAGACAAGAAATGCCAAATCCTGACTCAAAACAAAGAAATATCAAACACTATCAAATTTCACACTCGGAGTAAAAATGTCAAAAACAATTGGTCTTTTCTACGGAACTACAACTGGCAAAACTGAATCTATCGCTGACATGATTCGAGATGAATTTGGCGGCGATATCGTAACTTTGCACGAAATCGGCAGCATTGACAATGATGATTTTGCTGAATACGAATGTCTGATTATCGCTTGTCCGACTTGGAACATCGGCGAACTGCAAAGCGATTGGGATGGTTTCTTCCCAGAACTTGATGATATTGATTTTAGCGGCAAAAAAATAGCTTATTTGGGAACTGGCGACCAAGAAGGCTACCCGGATAATTTTATGGATGCGATGGGGATTTTGGCTGAAAAAATCTCGGAACAGGGCGGCGAAACTGTCGGTCAGTGGCCGGTAGACGGTTATGATTTCAATGAATCTAAAGCTGTAGTTAATGGCAAGTTTTTAGGTCTTGCTATTGATGAAGACAACCAATCCGATCTGACGGAAGCGCGGATCAAATCTTGGGTATCTCAACTCAAGAAAGAATTTAGTTTGTAGACTGCTAGTAAGTAGGTCATTGCGAAAAAATAATGGTATCTGGTAGGGGCGGGTTTAGTTAAGAGTCTATGATATCACGCAGTTGATCAAGGCAAAACCCGCCCTCTTTCTATTTCCTGATATTTTTTATGCCCACCTAATTAGTAGCGGTAAAGTGCGCATTGCACACCCTACATTCAAACGTTATACTTAAGTCATAAATAACTCGATCTCCAACTTAAAATAGATGAAATTTAGTTCAGATGATGTGCTTTGGTTAAGTGTAAGTCCGAGTTTGCAATGCTTCGATCGATCGCTGCTTTCCTACTTAAACGATTCTGTACCCGTGCAAGTATGGGAATACCAACAAACTGAAGACGAAGCTTGCTCTTTGGATATGGCTGTTGAGCTTTTGCACGATTTTTTAACATTGCGCGATCGCCCAATTCATCTCATTGGTCACAGTACCAGTGGATTAGTTGGTTTAATGTATGCGCGTCGCTATCCTCACAAAGTAAGTTCTTTGGGACTTTTAGGTGTCGGTATACCATCTGCGGTTAATTGGCAAGCACATTACTATACGCATCTTGCAGCTTTTCCCTGGAGTGGGAAACAAGTTTTAACTCAAATGGTTAGCGATATGCTGGGATTCCAAAATCAAAGTATCAATCAAAAATTTATACCATATTTTGAGGATGATTTAGCCTGTTCTCCTTGTCCTCACTCCTTATTTAGGATGAATAATTCCCGCGATGAGGGTGTAGAAGTACCTTTGTTGATATGTAGTAGCAAAACCGATTTTGTGGTATCTCCTATTGTGATGCGACGCTGGTCGAAATTTCTCAAAAAAGGCGATCGGCTTTGGGAATGTCCAGACGGGCGGCATTTTTTCCATCACTTCTATCCAGAACAAGTCGGGGAAGAAATATTAAATTTTTGGCTATCTCTATACAGCCGCCAACCAGTTTTAGATTTTAAATTTTAAGTATCCCATTCCAATGATGACAATTATCGAGGAATCCATACCTGTCGGGAAAGGGACTGGTTTAGGGTTCTCGATTTCCTACCAAATTATTGAGAAGCATGAGGGTAGAATTGAAGTGAATTCCAAAATAGGTCAGGAAGCTGAATTTGCCATTTATTTACCAGTGAAACACCCATCAAACAAGGATTTGGTTGCTGCCGTAGTCGAGAGGAATTAATGATTTCATAGCAATTGTATTTGAGCTATGAACAAGATTTTTTTATTAACCGCAGAGGGCGCAGAGGGCGCAGAGTTAGAGAGGAAAAGGGAGGTTTGGGATTGATGGCGATTGCTGTAGGACAATTGTTGAGTTAGCACCCTGAATTTGTCGAATTTAATGGCAATTTGCAGACACTGGTTCCTATACAGGTGAGGATTTATCGGCATTTACCCAGACATAAATCTCCGTAGCATCGTCAGCGCAACTGTGACATCCGCCGCACTTTTTTGCCTCTGCCATTTTACTGATGCGGCCTTTACGCATCAGGCGGTTGAGCATTCCGCGCAAAGCATCGCCGTCCATCCGAAAATGGAGTTTTAAATCGGCGATAGAAGCTCTTTTATTTTCGGAAATAAACTGTTGAATTTCGCTTAAAATCATGGTTTTTATCCTTTCTTGTCGTAAGATGTTGATGTGAATAGTGGTCGGGTTGGGGCGGGTTTATGAGATTTTTTGTCTTTTCTATAGATGGTTGGTGAACCCGCCCCTACAGGAGCTTGGGATGTTTTTTTTGTGAATTCATTGGTTAATAATTTTAGGGTTTGTAGGGGCGGGTTCACAAACAATTTATGGCAAAAATAAATAATATTGTAAACCCGCCCCCACCCAACAGACTTGTCCGAGTCAATCTATTTTGCACCGGTGCATCGCTGTGAGATTGTGATCTTTCTTTAGGGATTTTCGATGGCGACGCACCCTACAGTTATTGACTTATTGCTTCGCGCCGTTTGGGGCGTTTTGCACCAGCCATTTTTAATCCCGCAAGTGTCAGGGTCATAGCTATTGCCAGTATCACTACCCAAATAACTGAAGATTCTGGATGCTCTGCGTATGTCGCGACTTGATAATAGAGAACTGCAACCCAGTAACCTAAACCAGTAGTCCAAGCAGCCGCAAATATTGTCCAACCTAAGTTAGTTTCGCGGTAAAGCGCAGCCGTTGCGGAGACGCAGGGAAAGTACAGCAATACAAAAAGCAAATAAGCAAAAGCTGCTTGATTGGAACCGAACCGCTGGGACATTTGTCCGTAGGTGCTACCAGAGATACCTTGGTCTTCTTCCGCTTGTTTTTGGTCGGTAATATTAGCAGAATTTAAGCCGAGGGGATCGAAAAGTTGACCGGGAAGTTTTGTAAGATTCTCTGGTATGCTAAAAAATGCTTTGCCGATATTTCCCCAGAAACTAAATTCTTCTTCTTTTTCCGGTTCTCCACTGGCTGCTTTTTGTTCGTCTGCTAGTTGGGTGTACAATGAATCTAAGGTTCCAACCATTACTTCTTTGGCAAATACTCCTGTTAGCAAACCGACGGTGGCGGGCCAGTTTTCTTGGGTGATTCCCATTGGTGTAAATACAGGTGTTGCCGCGCGGCCGACTGCACTAAGAATTGAGTCTTTGCTGTTGTCTTTGCCGAAGGAACCGTCGGTGCCCACTGAGCTCATGAATCCTAGTATAACCACCATGATCACGATCGCAATTCCGGCCTTTTTGATAAAAGCTTGCAATCTATCCCAAGTCCGCAGTAGCACTCCTTTGAGCTTGGGAATGTGGTAGGGCGGGAGTTCCATTACAAACGGTGCAGCTTCTCCTTGCAAAAGGGTATTTTTTAAGATTAGCCCGGTGAGAACTGCGGCTAAAATTCCTAACAGATAAAGTCCTAACACCATGTTTTGACCACCGACTTGGAAGAATGCGCCACAAAATAGGGCGTAAACTGCTAATCTGGCACTACAAGACATGAATGGATTCATCATAATCGTCATTGTGCGATCGCGCTTATTTTCCAATGTCCGCGTCGCCATAATTCCGGGGATGTTGCACCCAAAACCTACCATCATCGGCACAAAGGACTTGCCGGGAAGTCCGACAAATCGCATTAATCTGTCCATAACAAAGGCTGCCCGCGCCATGTAGCCAGAGTCTTCTAGGGCAGACAAACACAAGAACATCATCCCAATTTGGGGAATAAAAGTAGCTGTGGTTTGAATGCCACCGCCAGCACCTTTTGCCAGCAGTCCAATCAACCATCCAGGAGAATTGACGCTTTCTAAAACAGCAGCTAAACCGTCTACAAAAATTGTCCCAAACAAAATGTCAAAAAAGTCAATAAACACTGCGCCAACGTTAATCGAAATGGTGAACATGAAGTACATCACCATCAAGAATACGGGAATACCTAACCAGCGGTTAAGCACAACTTGGTCGATTTTGTCGGAAAGGTTGGTTTTGATTTCCCTGGAACATTCGGTTACGCCTTGGGTGAGGGTGCGGATGTAGGTGTACCGACTGTCGGCGATGATAATATCCAAGTCGTCATCGAGGGTTTCGTGGACTCTGCGGCGGTGCGGGACGACTATTTTTTCTAATTCTGTATTTGCGAGTTCCGGGGCGACCTCATCCTGGTATTCTAGGAGTTTCAGGGCTGTCCAGCGGGCATCGACGTTGCGATTTGGGCTGTGTTTTTCGATGTGCGGGATGAGTTGGGCGATCGCATCTTCGATCGCAGCCGGATAAGCGACATAAGCAGATGGTACGATCGGCTTTTGTAGCGCCTTATTCACAGCATCCCGCAGCAGTGGCAATCCGTCATTTGACGCAGCACTCATTGGCACTACCATACAGCCGAGGCGTTCTGCGAGTTTGCTAACATCAATTTTGGTATCTCGTTCTTTGGCAACATCCATCATATTTAGCGCTACTATCATGGGCACACGCATCTCTAAAATTTGGGTGCTGAGATACAAATTTCGCTCTATATTGGAAGCATCAACAATATTAATAATTACATCAGCTTCGCGAGATAGCAAATAATCTCGCGCTACCAATTCGTCAAGGCCAGTATCTCCGTCTTCAGCATCAAGAGAATAAACCCCTGGCAAGTCAACGATAGTAATTGGTAAACCATCGTGAGTATATTTTCCCTCTTTGCGTTCGACGGTGACACCAGGCCAGTTGCCCACTCGCTGGTTAGCACCTGTCAAAGCATTAAATAAAGTAGTTTTACCACAGTTGGGATTACCCACCAATCCAATAATTTGCTTAGCCATTATTTCACCTCCTCTACAAATAGAGTTTTTGCTTCATCTTTGCGTAAACTGAGTTTGAAACCCCGCACTAAGATTTCTACGGGATCTCCCAGAGGTGCGTGGCGAGTAACAGTGAATTCGGTTCCCGGTGTCAATCCCATTGCTAACAATTTGCCTTTATAAGCGCGGGCTGTTTTCTCATAGCCAACCACTTTTGCGGTGCTGCCAACAGCTAAATCTCCCAGTTGTTTCTTCTCGTTCATTTCTTTTTTTGATTCAGTCTAAATTTGTACAAATTCAATCAAAGTCTTGAATGTAACAACCCTCTCAGCATTTGTGAATATCTCTCTTTTCTCTTCCTCTGTGCCCTCTGCGCCCTCTGCGGTTAATAAAAAAAATCTTGTTCACAAATGAAATAAGATTGCTGTAGATTTATGGCAATTCCCTTAATTCGTGCACATAATTTTCTGTGCCATACCCGCCCCCAAACCGATGCGATTGTCGCCTATTGCCACAATCACTGAACCGCCAGAATTGCTGATGATTTGAACTTCGATACCGGAGACAAATCCCATGCCGATGAGGCGACGCACAGTGCCTTCTGAACCCTTGAGTTTGACTATCCGCAGCTTGTCGCCGATGCTTGCCATTGCTAGCGGAAATGATTTAGTCTGAGATGAGTCTGGTTGAGCTTCTATGCTGCTGTCTTCGGTTTGAGAGACTTCTGGTGTCTCGCCGTAAAAGGTAAAACCCTTGAACTGTGAGGGGTTTGACTCTTGGTTCTGTTGGCTGTATGGTTGGTTCATCTGTTTTGGAAGTCGATCGACTTTAATAACAAGTTGTCTGGCTTGCTGGTACGATCGACTTGAGATATATTCTCAATACGATCGATAGACAATCGCAGATAGGGATAAATTTCCCGTTCTAGCGCACTCTTTAGCCTTGAATATTTGTGAAGCTATTCCCAGCGCCTAGACACTAGACGGGTTTTTGGCCGGTTCCTAGTTTTAATCTCTCTGGCGCTAGATGCTGATTTGCGCTTTAACTGCAAGCAAGTAAGACTTACTGCCCTTAAGCATAGTAAACTAAAAAATAATTATTGGCAACAATTCTCAAATATTTTATCAGATACCAGCAAACTCATCCTTAAGTCAGGCTGAGCGATACTTAAGTAGCGATCGACCTAAATACTTAAATAAGGGCGATCGAGCATATACTTAAGTCTTAGGGCGATCGCGGGAGCACCTGCGCTACGAATTCACAATTTATCAAGCATTATGCCAGCAAGTTTTCTCCCAAAGTCGATCGCACAACTCACAGAATCCACCTCAATCGGCTTAGCCCAAAGCATTCAACAGTCAGCAATTACAACGAGTCTAACTTCCGAACCAATTGCCACAACCTACGTGCATCAAGGCAGCGGAAACACACCTATTTTGCTAATTCACGGCTTCGACAGTTCCGTGTTTGAATATCGCCGTCTGTTACCGCTTCTAGCCAAAAAAAATGAGACTTGGGCAATTGACTTGTTAGGTTTTGGCTTTACAGAAAGAGTGGCAGGTTTGCCATTCAGTCAAAAGGCGATTGGAAGTCATCTATACTATTTCTGGAAAACGCTAATTTCGCAACCAGTAATCTTAGTTGGCGCGTCGATGGGAGGTGCAGCAGCAATAGACTTTACCCTAAATCATCCCGAAGCAGTCAAAAAATTAGTATTAATAGACAGTGCAGGTTTTGCGATCACTCCTAATAAGGGTAAATTTTTAATTCCTCCTTTAGGAACTCTAGCAACTTCCTTTTTGCGAAACCCTAAAATTCGTCAAAAAATTAGCGTCAATGCTTATTTCGACGAAACCTTAGCTTCTGTAGATGCACAAACTTGCGCTGCTTTGCACTTGGAAATGCCCAACTGGAATCAAGCTTTAATTGCGTTTACCAAAAGCGGCGGTTACGGCGGTTTTGGGAAAAAACTTTCCCAAATTCAGCAGCAGACCTTGATTTTGTGGGGAAAACAAGATAGAATTTTAGGGATTGCGGATGCAGAAAAGTTTAAAAGTGCGATCGTAAATTCTAAACTAATTTGGATACCCGACTGCGGGCACGTTCCCCACTTAGAAAAACCGCAAATTACCGCTCAACATATCTTAGATTTCACAGCTAAAGCAGCAGGTTTGTAGTAGGGACTTCAGTCGAATTAAAACTTTGAGGACTGAAGTCCTGACTACAAACGTTAAACTTTTGGTAAATATTTTTGTACAATAGTCCATCCTGTGAGCAACACAATCACAAATCCCCCAAACAAAGCCAAATTAGCGCCAATATGAAGGGGACGCGCCCAAGGATGTTTAGGGCCAATTTGCAGCCCGCTACCAACCGAAACCAACACCAAAGCCACAACAGCTAACCCCGCTGGTAAATGAGCCGAGTGACCCAAATTGCCGTAGTATCCCAGCGTACCGACTACGCCAATTCCCAACAATAAAATTACCAAAGTCGCCATCCCCGTACCAGTCGCCAAATGAAAGGGACGCAGCCATTTCGGGCGCGGCTGTTTCGTACTGCGGGCGGCAAACATCCAGGTTCCAGTAACGGCCAGCAACAGGTAAGCTAACAGGGAAACGCCCATTGACCAAGCTGCTATTTTCCACAACCACAAGAAAGAAGGCAAATTCATGATTTAAATCCCTAGTTAGGGATTTGCAAGAAAGGTTTCCTTTCGATTTTACCTGGATTTGAAACCAAAAATGAATATTTTTGGCAGAAAGGGCGATCGCACTTTCCACAGATTCCATCCGTCTGGGGCTGAATTTAAACGCCCGATATCATACTCGGATTCATTGACCTTATTGATTTGTAGATCCAGTGTTTTGGAACCGCCTTTCCATTCTAGCTTCGTGGTTTAACTATCAACGAAAGGCATTTTATAAAACCCTAATTTTTGTTCTACTATTAATCTAAAAAATGGCAGACCTTCTATCAAATATCTTCTCCACAACCTTCTTGGTTCGCTTAACAGTCGGTACGCCCATTCTATACCGACTTCGCTCATCCATTTGGGAGATCTTGCTTTGCAACCAGCTTCAAAATCAATGGTTGCACCTACGGCTAAGAAAACTTTCACGTGTGTGAATTTGCTCCTATATTTAACCAGCCACTTCTCTTGCTTAGGCGCTCCCACTCCTATAGCCAGAACTGTAGCTCCTGATTGATTGATCGCCTCAATTATTGCCTCACACTCTGCCTCATTTTTTTCAAAGCCAAAAGAAGGAGAAAGTGCTTCAACCACTATTTCTCTACCAATTTTTTGATTGATTTTTTCCTGGGCTTTCTTAGCAATTCCGACCGCAGCTCCTAGCAAAAATATTTTAATTTCCTCGTGATCTTTGTGATACATATAAAATGCCGGAAACAAGTCAGAACCAGAAATCTTTTCCTTGATAGGAGTACCCAAAAACTTTAAGGCATACATCAAGATTTGACTGTCGCAGACTCTATAACTAGATGTATTATAAGCTTCATAGAAGTCGCGGTCATATTGCAACTTAATTAAGTGGTCTACATTGGGTGTAAATACGACACCGCCTTCATCGTCTAGTTTTTCAAACAACTCTAAAATCGTAAAGTTATCTATCACTATGTTCAATAAATTAACTGTTTTCATTTTTGTTATTCCCATCCAGCCTTAATATTCAACTACAAGTCAAACAATAACCCACACTATACCAAGAGTGTTTTTACTACTTGGGCGTGGGGGTGAATATACTTTCTTTAGTATATCTCCCTACAGCCTACCTGTCGAGTCAGGATTTTTAAAGATTCTGTAAAGAATCTGCTCGTTTTAGCAAACAGTATATAAACCCAGTTCGGTTTACAACTCGTAACACAGTTTCAATAAAAACACAATTCCGTGCTAATATTTGAACCCTTGCTAATTAATGTAATCAATATTCTTTTACACTAATTTTGATCGACTGAGAAAGAGATCGCAACTCCCGAACTAGATTTAATACAAAGGTGGTAGATTTTTAAAGTTTTCTATCTAGAAAATGCAAGAGATTTTCCAGCTTTGAGCGCGCTCAAAGCTGGAAAATTAGGATGATTTTTGGTGAACTAGCGACTGTCTTCTTGGCGGCGAAATGGTTTTCTTGGCCTTAAGACTTTCTGGAGCTTTTAAAACCAGACCCGATATTCCTCCAGCAATGAGCGCAAAAATCGGGTTAGTCATAGCGTTCAACACACAGTCAAACATATACATAGTTAAGGCTACTCCCAGGACCGCAGCGGGCGCTACTTTGGGATTAGACCAGGTTCTGGCGGGATACTTGAACAGGCAAAAGACGATAACAGGAAGTAACAATGAAGAAAATAAACTAGCTAAACCGACTGCACCGTTAGTACCAAATGCAATAATCCACAAGCTGTCGGTGACCGAGATATCTGTACCGTACTGGTTGTACACGCGGTTTCCGCCCGAATCCCCCCAGCCAAAAAGAAATTTTTGCCGCGCTTTTTCCCCCAATATCTCTTCCATGTCAAATCTAAACTTCAGAGAGGCGGCTCGTTCTTCTCCAAATATGGGATTGACAACAGCCATCACGTCTTTGCTCGAAAATTGACCCGATGCGGCTACGTACAGATAAAACGCTATATATCCAATTACCAATAGCAGCGGTAAAGAAGTGCGAAACCACTTGGCAGAAAATAATATGAACAACGCGATCGCAAATAAACTGTAGGCGCCAGTAGAACGGCACAGAAAAAAAGCGATAGTTAATACAATTGCTAGAGTCTTAATGCTTTTGCCCTGAAACTTTTTGAGCGTCCCAGTTTGCCAGAGCCAAACTGCGATTAAGGCGGCTGTCATCATCCACATTCCCACCATCAAACCGTGCTGCATAAACACTACGGGTCTCCACCCGCCCATACGCCTTGCTTGACCCCAGTCCTCAAAGGCATTGACGCCGTAAACCATTTGGTGCAGAATTGGGCCCTTAACCCCTTCAAGTAAAGTAAAAGGAATGTAGGCCAACCCACCTGCAAAAATCCCGATCGCCAATTGTCGCAGCCCGTCTAAACTACCCATATACAACCGTCCCAAAAAATAAGGCAGACCCCAAGTAACGATTTGGTTGAAAGTCGGAGAAATCGGGCTGCCACCATTAGTAAGTTGTGAAATAATTGGAGACAAACAGCAAATTACCATTGGCACATCCAGCCAACCAAGCTTAAATTTGGTGATGCGCTCAGTATCGTAGATAATCACACCCAGCAAAATGGCGTAGCAAGATGCCGAAACTTTGGTATACGCCGGAAATAGGGGGATGGGATAAGAAACTTGTGGTAAAAACAGCCACGCTGCCACAAAAGTGATAATTACTGCCCGCTGAGTCGGAAACCTCACAAACAAGTAAAGAACGACCGGAATCAAACCGAACATAGTAATTGGGATTAATATAGCCATATGTTTTTTGTCGCAGTAAAATGGTAGAAAGACTACTTTATTTCCCGGATCTAAATTCTAGCTCTTACGATCGCCCAACCCCAATCTTTTAAATCCACCTCTATTTTACGGCTTGTCCGTTAATTGTGACTGACCTTCCAGTGCCGTGTACAGTGCAGCCTCGAAGAGATCAGTTGCATCTTCCCAGGTATAATTAATCACCATCTCCAAAGCGGTCTCGGACATTGCCCGCCATTCGGCATCAGACAACTGACAAATCTGCTCGATCGCTTTTGCCATATCCTCTGGGTCTTCTGGCTTGACAAGTATTCCACCCCCACCAGCGAGGAGTTCCGGAGCCGCGCCAGCAGGAGTGCCGATGACTGGAGTGCTACAAGCCATCGCTTCTAAAATTGGCAAGCCGAAGCCTTCGGTGCTGCTGGCAAACAGCCAAGCATCGCATTTGCTGTAAAGTTCTTTGAGTTCGTCTTGACTAGGTATCCTATGATACTCACTATTCTGCTGCAACAAATCTGGAGGAGGGGTTTCGCCGGAACCAAAGGCAACTAAACGAAGGTTAGGGATTCTTGCAGCCGCTAGCTTGAAAGCTTTAATGGCAAGAGCAGAGCCTTTCCAAGGAGCTATAGAATAGTACATCCCGACTGTGGGAACTGACTGCTTGCCTCGCGGCTGCCCCGATTTCCGCGACTGAGGATCGTGAAACTGTTCGGTATCCACGGTTGGTGGGACGAGAGATACAGACAAATTCTTAAATTCATTCCTAGCCTTGTCTTCCAGCCACTTAGCCACGGCAATTTTGTGCATCGGCAGCCACCAAGTTGCATCTACTCGATCTTTTGGTGTGTAGTCAAAAGCCTCGTAGTGTTGGAGAAAATATACTTTCGCTCCTTTGCTCGGGGAGAGTTTAGACACCCACTCAGCAGTTTCCCACCAAGTAGCCATGATAATATCGGCATCAGGTACGTCAATGTCGGTAACTGGACGGCAGGTTTCGATCACTCGACTTTCGACATCTACATTGTCAAAATAAGACCATTTTTTCAGCGAAGTGGGTTCCCAACCCTTACCTCTGAGCACAGAGAGCAATTGTTCTATCAAACTTGGTCGTTCCGGGGGTGTAGAGACGATAAATATTGTGTGTCCTCGCTTTTGGAGAATTTTTGTGTAGATAGATAAAACTCTCATGCCACCTGTAAGAGCAAGGGTAGGAAGGACAAAAGTAATTTTCATAAACTAGGTAGATGTAGAAGATCAAAACTGGTTCCTCAAACTTCTCGATCGTAGTTCGTTCAAACTTATGAGTCTCTTTTTGGCTTTACTGCAAGGTGTAGGTGAATGTTGGAGGCGATCGTAACTTGATAGTAGAGCCGACCTTACTTGGTCGTCAGGGACTTTTTCTCAATCAGAAATCGGGAGATGTTTGAGGACTAGACCAGTCTAACCTGTAACGGCGTCAGCTTTAAAACATCTGTTGAACTAGGCTTGAGATTTTGGCCAGCGGTAAGATTGAACCAGTCTTTTAGGTAGATGCGGTCAGAAGTCGTGTCGAGACTGTTGGGTAGAAAACAGGACACGGGCGATATGAGTTTTAGCAGAAGCACCCCACCAAACGATAATTGAGTTCTTACGCAGAATCCCGCGCTCGCTTGACTACCGCAGAATTTCAAATTGCTGCTGTTAAGATCAAAGCTTAACTTTTTCCGGCGCCGCTGCCGACGCCGCATAGTGCTGCTTCGGCATAGTAGGGAGAACAGGAAACTATGTTAACGTCACGCTGTTGAGATTTCTCTACAGCAACTTTCAATCCTGCTTCAAAATGCTCCGTGGCATCTTCCCAAGAGTAATTGATGACCTTAGCATAGGCGGCTTCGGACATGGCTTGCCACTCGGCATTGGACAACTGACAGATAGATTCTATGGCTTTTGCCATTTCTTCGGGATCTTCTGGTCTTACAAGTATGCCAGTACCGCCACTCAGAATTTCAGGAGCAGCGCCTGCTGGGGTACTGATGACGGGAGTGCGGCACGCCATCGCTTCGATAATTGGCAAGCCGAAGCCTTCAGAGCGACTCGCCAGCAGCCACGCATCGCATTTGCTGTAAGAGTCTTTGAGTTTGTCTTGGTCGGGTTGAATTATATACTCGGCATTGGCCGGTAGCGGCAATTCGGAGGATGGGGCATCTACACCGAAGGCAACCAGACGCAGGTTGGGAATTTTTTCAGCAGCTAGGGAAAAAGCTTTCAGGGCGATGTCGGTTCCTTTCCAGTAAATTGTAGAGTACATCATGCCAATTGTCGGAACCGATTGTTTGTGGCGAGGACAGGCATAAAATTGCTTGGTGTCAACGCTCGGAGGAGCTAAGGAAACTTGGCGATCGCCGTATTTAGTCCGAGCTAGGTCAACTAACCAGTCAGAGATCGTAATTTTGTGCATGGGCAGCATCCAAGTTGCTTCAACTCTACCTTCAGGTAGATAGTCAAAAACTTCATGGTGCTGGATAAAATAAGCTTTTGCTCCTTTGCTGGGAGAGAGTTTTGCTACCCACTCGGCTGTTTCCCACCAGGTGGCAACTACTACGTCAGCGTTAGGTACATCTTTGTCTTCTATGGGGCGCCAGCGATCGATAATTTTGTGTTCTACACTCAAATTATTGAAAAATGATGGCTCGTTTTCAGGTGTCGAAATCCAACCCCTTCCCCGCAGCAGCGACTTGGCTTGCTGGCGCAGACTCGGTTGAACATGGGGTACAGAGATGACGAACACCGAGTGTCCTCGTTGTTTCAAGAGTTCTGCGAAAATAGATATTACTCGAATTCCACCAGTCAGACACAGAGTAGGAAGAACAAAGGTGATTTTCATGTTTAACTCCCGCTAAAGAATCCGACTCGGTTTCGGCACTGCGATGAGTGCGCTTTGTGAGAGCCGACAGGAAAGAGGGGCGGGTGAAGATTAATTACCACTTTCCCGGTGTGTACATAGAATCAAACCTAGGGACTGTTCGCAACACCCCAGTATCGATCCACAATGTCGCGGTCATTCAATTTATAGTAATGATTGATTCGATCCTGAAACAGTTCCTGTAGGGAGATTATTTGATGTCTGCGAAAGTTACTTCTAAAGACAGATACCCGCTCTGACAGCAGCTTTTTTTGCTACCAATACGAAGTTATAAATACTTCGTGTCTAACATAACATCACTTGCTTATCTTACCGACAGAGAGGTACGGTAAACCGAAATTCACCCAACTTTAGCATTGGGTAAAGGTAGCCATCGTCACAATATTCCGCAGATGAAAATCGCGGTCAAAAAAACTTTATACTAAAAACAACTAGATGCAATTTTTGTAAGGATTCAGGTCTAACAACTTGCGGCTCCAACGCTTGTCTGGCAAGGGTTTTAGGGCAAAATAAGGGCTTTTGTCCTGATCTGTTGATTCTCAATAAATGACGAAAAACTGTCATTTTTCGTCATTTATTGAGAATAGAAATTTATTTAGCATCAAGCTCCAGAGCTAAAGTCTTTGCCCAGCAAGGATTTCAGTGACCTGAATTCTTACCAATTTTTTAATTTTAAAATATGGATTTTCGATAGCTCCCATAGCTATAAATATGACTCGTTGACTGTGCTTTTTGAGTGACTATACGTACAGTCAGTATTGCTTAAAAATATGATATTTTTTCGGGATTAAGAGATGGTTATTGGCTCAACTACCTGCACAGGTGCGAGCTAATCCAGAAAGGGATCGCGGGAATCACAGTCATGGATAGACTAATCAGGAAAAAAACCTGTTTTTTTGACTATCCCTCGCTCTCTTGTCGTAGAGGTGTGAAAAAACCGTTTGATGCGTCCGGCACTGCTTGAAAAGGTAGGTTTTGTAATCGCGACAGAACATAGAGTTTCATCGGTATCAATTTAATTAACTGCCTGAGTTTGGCAGTTGTTAATGGCAGGCGATCGCCTGAAAGCATCCCCAAAAGTGACTGCCACTTCTCCACCGAGTATGTAACGTGCGGAAATCCTGTCTAAGTAATTACCGCAAAAACCAAGTTCCGTAAATTATCAAATGATCGTGTAGAAATCAAAGAAATTCTCAGGATACAGTGAGATAGATCATGGCAACCTTGACTCTTAAGTAGTAGGCCCAGCTTAGCGGTATGTATCAAACGAGTTCGCTTACAAAAAAATCCTGTTATGAAAGAATCATTTTTCCTGAGTTGGCGATTCCGAATCACAATCGGCGTACTTTTGGGCGTTGTGCTGCCGATGCTTGCAGCGATATGGTTTACCAGTTTTCACATAGTTAGCATTATGCGCTCGCCAGCGCAACAAAATCTATGATTTAAAACAGATATTTTAACACAAAGCATCTCTCAATGGGAACAAATTAGGTTTAAATTGTGGCGCAGCATCAGTCTAAATCCCAGCAGAGCCGAATAAGGTTGAGTTAAGACAGTCCCGCAGTCATAACGATGTGAAAAATAGACACGGAGATTGCTCTGGGGCGCGATCGCTGCGGACAAAAAGTGTTAAAAATCGCGTATTGGGCTATAGTTGCTAAAAAAGTGGCTAGTTAAAGAGGATTTGCCAAGCAATAATTGCCAGGGCTAAATCTGCGATCGCGTGGCTGATATAACTTGACCAAAGCGAACGGTAAGTCAGATAACAGTGCGACCAAATTATCCCGGCGGTGAAGACTGCTAATGAGCCTAAAATTACGGCGCGCCAGTCGCTGTAGGCTGCGATTACAATAATGTGGTGGAGCGTGAAAAATAGTGAACTGAGAAATATTGCTGTTTTTCCCGGTATCAGAATCTGGCATTTGTTGCAGACAAACCACCGCCAAGTAAATTCTTCAATTAGCGAGTTGACTAGCACAAAATATGCTTCAATCATCAAGTAAATATTAGGGCTGCTAATACCCAATTGCTGCGCTTTTTCTTTGGCAGCTACCGGATCGATCCAGTGCTGACCGAAAAGGCTGTAGATACCCACAATCACCGCAAACATGAATATTCCCCAAATAGCTCCAGACAGCAATTCTCGGCGGTTGGGGAGGGAGAAACGCAGGTGAACGCGATCGACTAAAACAGACCATGCGATCGGAAAAACCAGCAACCAAACTTGACACAAGGCTGACAGTGTTTGTCCCCAGCTTCCGGCAATATATAATGCTGTTACTGCACCAATACTGGCGGCAGGGACAAGCAGTGTGAGAGCTAAGAGTGCTGTTTTGCGATCGCCATTATCCAGCATTTTTTACGCGACATTTGAAAAATTGTATTGAGATCGAAGGTAAAAGCTTTGCTGCTGCGGACAAGGGAGTTTTGTGCCGCTTATCAAAGTGGCGTGCCTTTTCAGTTGCAACAAAATGTTCATGTAAGAACATTTCGATCGCCTGTTTGCATTTGCGGCTCAAAATACCATAATATAATCTAATCCCTAATAGCTGTGTATTTTGGCCCAATGACGATCGCCATTGACTTTGGAACTAGCAACACCGTCGTCGCTCGCTGGAATCAGGCCATCCAGCAGCCAGAAACTTTGAAATTACCGGGATTGTCGGCAATCTCGGCTCAAAACCCGCCCCTAATTCCCAGTTTGCTCTACGTTGAGGACGCTGCTCAAAATAAAGTTATTCTCGGTCAGCAAGTCCGCGACAAAGGCCTTGATTTGAGTGGAGATTCTCGGTTTTTTCGCAATTTTAAGCGGGGAATTGGCACTTCGGTGCAGGGTTTTGTGCCGGAAATTGACGGGCAAATTGTTGATTTTGAACGAGTAGGTGAATGGTATTTGAGCCAAATTGTCAACTCAATTCGTGAACTCCCCTTGCCGGTAGATTCTTTAATTTTTACTGTGCCGGTAGATAGTTTTGAAGCTTACCGCCATTGGTTGGGTAAAGTGTCTGAATCTCTGCAAGTAGAACAGGTGCGGATGTTGGACGAACCGACGGCGGCTGCTTTGGGTTACGGTTTAGCCGATCGCGAAATTTTGTTAGTCATTGATTTCGGCGGCGGAACTCTCGACCTTTCTTTAGTGCGCCTGGACATTTCTGCTGGCAAAAAGCCCCTGGGTTTTCTGCTGAAATGGGGCGAAAAATTATTAGCTGAATCTTCGGCACAAAAGGCAAAAGTAGCCAGGGTTTTGGCTAAGGCCGGACAAAATTTGGGCGGTTCTGATATTGATAATTGGCTGGTTGACTATTTTGTTAAAACGCAAAAGCTAGCAAAATCTCCGATTACAACGAGATTGGCAGAACGGCTAAAAATTCAGTTATCTTTGGTAAATAAGGCGAGTGAGGTTTATTTTGATGATGAAAATTTTGAAAGTTACGAATTAGAATTAGACCGTGACGGCTTTGAATCTATCCTCGCCGAACATCAGTTTTTTGACAACCTCGACGAGTGCATGAATCAAGTATTGCAGCAAGCGCGCCGCCAAGGTTTAGAAATTGGCGACATCGATGCAGTTTTGCTCGTTGGCGGTACCGTACAAATTCCCGCCGTAAAGCGTTGGGTTGAGCAATATTTCGAGCCGGCAAAGATTCGGTGCGACAAACCCTTTGAGGCGATCGCCCAAGGTGCTCTACAACTGAGTCAAGGCATAGAAATCAAAGATTTTCTCTATCACAGTTACGGAATTCGCTACTGGAACCGCCGCGAAAATTGCCACAGTTGGCACAGTTTAATTAAATCGGGCCAGTCTTATCCGATGAGCGAACCGGTAGAATTAGTCTTGGGAGCTTCTTTAGAAAATCAGCCGAGTATTGAATTAATTATCGGTGAATTGGGAGCGGAAACTGGCGGGACGGAGATCTATTTTGATGGCGATCGTCTGATTACTCGCCAAATCGCGGGCCAAACCTCGGTACAGCCGCTAAATGACAAAGACGGAGCTCGCAGTATCGCGCAATTGACGCCGCCGGGGTATCCGGGGGGCGATCGCATCAAAATCTTCTTCCGCGTGGACGAACAGCGATTTTTGCGGATTACTGTGGAAGATTTGTTGACGAATGAAACGTTGTTGGAGGATAAACCAGTGGTGCAGTTAAGTTAGGAATTAAGCACGCCTAAAAAAACCAGAACTGATGAACTCCGACCAAGAAACCGGGTTTTTTACCGAATCTGCGGGCTGTAACTAAGTATTTCGCAAAAAACCCGGTTTCTGACTACCCATGCGTCAGTCCTAATAGTGTTTGACTATGCCCAATGCCCAATGCCCAATGCCCAATGCCCAATGCCCAATGCCCTAAACCTAAGATTTGTGCACCACCACCGGCGTCCCCACCGAGGCCCAATTGAACAGCCATTTAGCGTGATTTACAGCTACATTCGTGCAGCCGTGAGTGACGGGATTGCCAAACAAATTGTGCCAGTAAGCGCCGTGAATTGCCATGCCTCCGTCGTAATACATTGTATAGGGAACGTCGGGCACATCGTAGTCCGGCCCAGTCATTCTAGCAACGCGGTATTTGGTTTCAACGGCAAAGGTTCCCGTGCGGGTGGGAGTCGATGATTTGCCGCTGGAAATGGTCACTGCATAAACAGGTTGATTTCCTTCCCAAGCTATTAATCTTTGTCTTGACAAATCAATTTCTATCCAGCGCTGACTTGATTGCTGCAACTGCATAATTCTATTGGCAATTTTGTTGTGCTGCGAACTGGCAATTGCAGGATTTTGTCCCCCAGAAAATGCAGCAACTGTTAGGGCGCAAGCGGCTAAGAAAGTTCCGCAGCGGCGGAAGTAAGTTGAGTTGATAATGCTGTTCATTCCTCACACCTAAGACGATTTTAGATTTTAGATTTTAGATTTGGAAAGTTTCACACATTGTACTATTTTAGATTGTAGATTATAGATTTTAGATTGGGAAAGAGAGGTTAACTAATTGTTAACTTTTGGGTAAGAGTTTGGGCAATTTGGACGATCGCCCGCCAATCTCGATTTTCTACTAAGTGTTTCGGAAATAAGTCTCCGGCCAAACCAACGGCGATCGCCCCAGCGTCAATAAATACCTTCGCATTTTCCACTGTCACCCCGCCAGTGGGAATCAAAGGAATGTGTCCCAGAGGGCCTTGCAGGCTTTTCAGGTAAGCTGCGCCTCCCAAACCGGATATCGGAAACACTTTAACGCAGGTAGCGCCTGCTTGCCACGCCGTCACAATTTCCGTGGGAGAAAAAGCACCAGGGACGATCGGCACTCCGGCATCAACTGCTGTTTTAATCATAGCTAAATCTGTGTGCGGAGTAAACAAAAATTGAGCGCCGCAATCTATGGCTTCCTGTAACTGTTCTAAGTTTAATAAAGTCCCAGTACCAATACTAAAAGTAGGAAATTCCGAGCGGAGTTCGGCAATTAATTCAGCAGCTTTGTGGGTGTTCCAAGTAATTTCAATAAACACAAATCCGCCTGCTGCTACCGCTGATGCCATCTGCCAAGCGAGTTCCTTTTCGGAGGAACGGATGACTGCGATCGCCCGGTGTTTTTTTAGTTGTGTCAACCAAGATTGATGATTCATGCGATTTGAAATTTTAGATTTAAGATTGAGAATCAATAGACCTCTTGCATGAAATTTTGATAGAGCCGATCAACCGCAGATACTAGGCAGATGCACGCAGATCAACGCAAATAGTTTCAAGAGGTGACTTTAGCCAAAGGTCTACTAATGATTATTATGGTATGGTTTGGAACATGGGCATACAGTTGCTTTTTTTGGGGAAATTAGTATCATTCTAACTAGGATATAATTTTAGTACACATTACAAACTTCGATATATGCCAAACTACAATATGCGCGGCGTTCAATTTTTAACCGATAATCTAGGCAACAAAACCGCTGCAATTGTTGACCTCAAAGAACACAGCGATTTCTGGGTTGATGTGTTGGCTGAATGCGGTGAACCGACAGACTTTCAGTTTTTAGTTGACGGCGAAGGCGAAAAAATTGCGGTGGTGCTCGAATTTGAGAAGCACGGCGAACTCTGGGAGGATGTTTATGACTCTTTGACCATTGAATCTAGAAAAGATGAACCAAGAGTTCCCTGGGAAGAAGTTAAGCAGCAGCTTGAGAAAAAGGGTATGTTGAATGTCTGATTACTTGGTCATTACTGCACGTTCGGCTCAAAAAGACCTGGATGCTCTGCCCGTTGAAATCAGCAGCCGAATTTATCCCCAGATAAATGCTTTAGCAAGTGTCCCGCGCCCGCCGGGGTGTCTCAAGTTAAAGGGGGAGAAAAATGGTTGGCGAATTCGGATTGGTGATTACAGGGTAATCTACACCATTGATGACGACAGCCGCACGATCGATATCAGTAAAGTTCGTCACCGGCGAGAAGTTTATCAAGGGTGAAGTTCAAGTTCGGTTACATACAAATGATACAGTGCGATCGCCAGATCACTCGCGATCTCCTCGCGATCGGGGACGATCGCACTCTGGTATAATTCCAATGTCAGCGGATTTGATCTGAAACAGCCCGCGACACAAAAAAATCGGGGCGATTCCAGATTATCTTAGAACCACCCCAATTACAGATTTCCAACTTTAGATTCAACCTAAAATCTCAAATCTAAAACCTAAAATTAATTAGGCAATAGTTGCCATCTTGACATCGCTGTTAGCCAACAAATTTTGCAATTCATCAGCATCCACAGTTTCCTTATCAACTAGCATCTCTGCTAAAGCGTTCAGGACGTGGCGATTGCCAACCAGTACATCTTTAGCGCGCAGATAAGCTTGCTCTACCAACAAACGCACTTCATCGTCGATGGTGGCTGCGGTTTCTTCAGAAAAGTCCCGTTCGGCCATGATATCGCGACCCATGAACATATTCCCTTGTTGGCGACCGAGAGCTACAGGGCCGAGCCGATCGCTCATACCGAAGCGAGTTACCATTTGTCGTGCTACTCTTGCCACTTGCTGCAAGTCATTGGAAGCGCCAGTCGTGACTTCTTCCTCGCCGAAGACAATCTCTTCAGCAATGCGGCCGCCCAAAGCTACCGCCATTTGATTTTGCAAGTAAGAGCGAGAATACAAGCCAGAATCCATCCGATCTTCGCTCGGTGTGAACCAAGTCAAACCGCCAGCGCGGCCGCGGGGGATAATGCTAATTTTCTGCACGGGGTCGTAGTCGGGCATCAAAGCACCAACTAAAGCGTGACCGGCTTCGTGGTAAGCTACCAAAGTTTTGCGCTTTTCGCTCATCACGCGGTCTTTCTTTTCTGGGCCTGCGAGCACGCGGTCGATCGCATCATTGACTTCATCCATCGATACTTCGGTCAAGTTGCGGCGGGCGGCCAAAATTGCCGATTCATTCAGCAGGTTAGCCAAATCCGCACCTGTGAAACCGGGTGTCCGGCGGGCGATTTTTTCCAAGTCCACGTCTTTTGACAAGGTTTTGCCGCGGGCGTGAACGTTGAGAATTTCCAGGCGGCCGGAGAAATCGGGGCGATCGACCACAACTTGGCGATCGAAACGGCCCGGACGCAGCAGCGCAGCATCCAGCACGTCGGGGCGGTTTGTAGCAGCAATCAAAATGATCCCTGTATTGCCCTCAAAACCGTCCATTTCGGTCAGCAACTGGTTCAGGGTTTGTTCCCGTTCGTCGTTACCACCGCCCAAACCAGCTCCCCGCTGGCGGCCTACCGCGTCAATTTCATCGATAAATACGATGCAAGGAGCGTTAGTTTTAGCTTGTTCAAACAAGTCGCGGACGCGGGAAGCACCGACACCCACAAACATTTCCACAAATTCTGAACCGGAAATCGAGAAGAAGGGAACGCCTGCTTCTCCAGCCACTGCTTTGGCGAGCAGAGTTTTGCCTGTTCCGGGAGGGCCCACTAGCAGTACGCCTTTGGGGATTTTTGCTCCGACTGCGGTGAAGCGATCGGCATTTTTCAGGAAGTCTACGACTTCGGCGAGTTCTAGCTTGGCTTGTTCGATGCCGGCTACGTCTCCGAATGTCACCTGAGTTTGAGGTTCCATTTGAACTCTAGCTTTGGATTTGCCGAAGTTCATGGCTTGGTTTCCGGGCCCGTTTTGGGCGCGCCGCACCAGGAAAAACAGTCCTACCAAGAGCAGGATCGGGAAGAACAGGCTGCTGAGGGCTTTTACCCAGAAGCCTTCGTCGTTTTGGGGCAGAACTGAAATGTCTACGTTGTTTTTGGTCAGGATGTTGATCAGTTCGGGGTCATTCGGCAGGTTGACGAGTACCTTGTTGCCGTCTTGAGCCGTTACGAGGGCTTTGCTGCGATCGGAACTGATATTTATTTTGTCTACTCTCTTGCCTTCGACTTCCTGAATGAATTGGCTGTACTTCCAAACTTCCCTACTTGGGGGCTGTTTGTCAAAAAATGCGGTTGCTAGGGCAATGACTACAATAGCCAGCAGTGCGTACAGTCCAGCGTTTCTCCACCGTTTATTCACCGAGGTCGATCCTCCTAATTATTTAGTCCCTACAGTTCGGGATTTTTTATTTATGTTCATCAATCTTAACGTAATTGTAACTTGTTTGCGGCCTGCAAGATCGCCCTATAGGGCGATCTTGCTTGCATGGTGGAAACCGAACGTGGCTTTACTGCGTCAGGTGATGAAATGCTTTCCTCGCAAAAGGTAAATTTTTGATTACACTATAAAGTAATTTTTGTCAAGTGCATCACAGGCGATCGCTGACTGTGCTGTTTTGGCAGCCGACTTGGCCTATAACTATGAAGAAGTTTTGGAGTTACAGGATCGCGATCGGCTGTTTACCTATATATAGGAAATCACTCAAAAAAGTTAAGCCACAGACCTTCGGCATCCTCTAAAATATCCTGTAAAAGGTTAAAACTCCTGAATAATCATTCAACTAAACTCTGACTTTTGACTTTCATGTTGCAGCAATAAAAAAGGAATTTAAAACAATGGCAATTAAATCATCAATGGCAATAGATTTTATTCGTAACTTTGTTCAACCTGGAGAGCTTGTTTTTGATGTTGGGGCAAATATAGGGCAAAAAGCTGATGTCTATGCTGCCGCTGGGGCGAAAGTAATATGCTTTGAACCACAGCCAAATTGTGTCAACATCCTGACCCAAAAATACCAGCATAATCAAAATATACAAATCGTTAACAAAGGGTTGGCAGAACAAAATGGAACTATGGAGCTTTCAGTATGTAATGATGCGAATTACATATCAACTTTTTCTAAAAAATGGCAAACCGGACGTTTTGCTAACTACCAATGGAATGAAACTGTTAGCGTAGAAGTTACTACCTTAGATGAGATGATAAAAGTGTGGGGACGACCGCATTTTTGTAAAATAGATGTAGAAGGCTTCGAGTTTCAAGTATTGCAGGGACTATCTACACCAATTCCTTATATATCATTTGAGTTCGCCATAGAATTTATTGACGATACAAAAAAGTGCATCAACCACCTGAAAAGTCTCGGATATAAGCTTTTTAATTTTGCCAATGGCGAACAAGCTAATTTAGTATTTCCTGAATGGGTTTCCGAGGAACGCCTTGTCAAGTACCTAGAGTCTAGCAATGACCGCTTACTTTGGGGAGATATTTATGCTAAATTCGAGGTAAATCAGCATCATACTTCTGGTAGCGGAATAGCTAAAAATAGCAGCAATGAAGTGATAGCAACACAAGGATATCTCAACTTACAGAAACTTTGTCAGGAACACTCAATCACCCCGCGCGGCCTGATTCACATCGGAGCCCACGAAGGGCAAGAAATGAAGGAATATCAAGCGATGGGCGTGCCAAAAGTGCTGTTCGTAGAGGCGAACCCTTCTGTTTTTGAAAAATTGAAACAGAATATAGCTGGACTTCCTAATGTGTGGGCGGCAAATTGCGCTGTTAGTAACGAAAATGGTACAGTAAATCTGCGGGTTAATTCCCACGATATGAGCAGCAGCATTCTGCCCCTGAAGCTGCATAAAGATATTTATCCCGGAATGGTAGAGGTAAATCAAGTTACCGTCATCTCGAAAACTCTTGACTCGCTGATGGAACAAAGCCAGTTCACTCCCCCTGACTTTAATATCATTAATATTGATATTCAAGGGGCAGAACTTTTAGCATTTCAAGGCGCTGTCGAGACTTTGAAATATATAGACGCAATTATCACAGAAGTTAATCGCGAAGAACTTTATGAAGGGTGCGCGTTAATTGATCAAATTGATGATTTCCTCTCATCCTACGGGTTTCAACGAGTAGCGATGGCCCATCCTTCCCATCCATCTTGGGGAGATGCTTTTTATGTCAAAAAACCACTTCCGAGTCAAGATGCGGGTAATTTTAGTTCGAGTGGCTTGTCTGTAAGTGCGATAAACAATACCATCATCGTAACCAGCATAGCACCGGGAAATATTGAGAATCAGCGGGCTGCGGTAGAAAGCTGGCGCAGCCTGGGATTTTCGCCTGTTTCGCTCAATAGCCCCGAAGAAATTAGCCAACTACAGCCCATCTATCCCAATGTTACTTTTCAGGCTGTCAATCGCGATGCACGGGTCGAGGCGGGAAGACCGCTAGTGTATCTTGATGATATGTTTGCATATTTGCGCGATCGCCCTACAAAAATCTGCGGCATAGTCAACTCAGACATCCGCCTGAAAGCTGGTGACGATTTTCTCGCCTTAATCTGCAAAGAAGCGGAAAATTCCATAGTTTTCGGTTCGCGAGTCGATGTCGAGACATCTGAAAACACAGAGGGGAAAGTTTACGCTCAGGGATTTGATTTCTTCTTCTTTGACAAACAACTGTTAGAACAGTTTCCCACTTCCCAATTTAGTTTAGGTCTTCCCTGGTGGGATTTGTGGATACCGCTTACCGCTCATCAGAAAAATCTCAATCTGAAATATCTTGCTAGTCCAGTTGCCTATCATATCAAACATCAGGTCAATTACATCAACAACTTTTGGCAAACAAAAGGAATTCACTTCACGCAGTTTTTCGATCTAAATTTGTCGCGCCAATTTGAACAACTGTTGGCGAACGACAATAGCCGTTTGCAAAGCGAACTGACGAATGTTGCAGTTCAATTTATGACTTTAATTGACAAACAGACGCCAAAAATTCAATATGAAACAAAAGATGTCACTGCTCAAGTTTCAGATTCATTAAAAGTATCCGCCATAGTTTCTACTTACAACTCAGAAAACTTTATTCGCGGATGTCTGGAAGACCTGATAAACCAAACCCTGTACCAAAAAGGCGCACTGGAAATCATTGTCATTGACAGCAATTCCCAACAGAATGAAGGAGCAGTAGTTCGGGAGTTTCAAGGAAAATATCCTAACATAATTTACTGCCGGATACCAGAGCGAGAAACGATTTATGCGGCTTGGAATAGAGGCATCCAAATGTCGAGAGGGCGATACATTACTAATGCTAACGCCGACGACAGACACCGCCCCGACGCATTGGAAATCATGGCTAATTATTTGGAATCGCAACCAGAAACTGCCCTGGTTTACGGAGATCAATTAATTACAAATTTTGTTAATGATACTTGGGCGGCGACGCAATCTAAAACGCGGTGGAATTGGCCGGAATTTTCCTATGGGGAACTGGAAAAGCGCTGCATTACGGGTTCTCAGCCGATGTGGAGAAAATCTCTGCATGAAAAACATGGCTATTTCCGAGCAGAATTGACTGCGGCTGGCGATTACGAATTTTGGCTGCGGATTGGCAAAACAGAAAATATGTGCCGCATCCCGGAAGCGATCGGGCTTTACTACCACAACGAACAAGGTTTAGAATATGGTTCAGGGCGATCGCAACAAGAAACACTTAAGATATGGGATGAATACGGCATCATCCGCCGAGGTATCAAACCCGCCACTACCGTCCCCGTTGCCATCTCTCCGTCACAGCTAAACGCCATGCCCTACCGCACGTCCGAACCAGCACTCGTCAGCATCATTATCCCCTGCTACAACCACGCAAGTCTACTCAGAGAAGCTGTAGAAAGCGTTGTCAATCAAACCTATAAAAATTGGGAGTGCATAATTGTCAACGACGGTAGCACCGATGATACCAGCAACTTCGCAAACTATTTAATTCAATTGTATCCTCAAAAAGCGCTGCGCCTGATCGATAAACCCAACACGGGGCCCGCTGATTCGAGAAATGTTGGCGTGCAGCAATCGTCAGGAAAATTGATTTTATTCCTAGATGCTGATGATAAAATTCATCCCAAATTTATAGAGGAGTGCGTTGAAGTTTTATCAGCAAAACCGAATGTGGGCTTTGTCTATACAGATGTGCAGCACTTCGGGGCAAACTGCGATTTAGTCAACCACGGCGACTTTGAACCCAATAAATTTTTGAGAGACAATCAAGCCCCCGCTACTTCCTTATTTAGAAAAGAAATTTACGAGCAAGTAGGCGGCTTGAAAAAAGTGATGAAGCTGGGATGCGAAGACTGGGAATTTTGGATTTCTGCCTATGAAAAAGGCTGGTTAGGCTATCGTTTACCTCAGCCTTACCTATACTATAGGCAACATGGCGACGGCTCTAGCAGAACCCAAAGGATGGCGGGAGAACGCCCAAAATTAGACTTGATGAGAGCTACAATTGTTCGCCTGCACTCTCAACTTTATAAACCCGAAGAAGTTCGTTGGTCAGAACAAATTTTGCAGCAACACGGCAACTTGATTGCTGATGAATTAGCTCAAGTTATTAAACCAGAACAATTCTTAGCTTCCCTTCCTCAATACTTGGGAGATTACCAAAAAGACCAAACTAATCAAGTTGCTTTGGCTAACATCCGCGACTGCCGCCGACAACTTGCCGATTATTTGGTGAATCTACCCGCAGAAAAACTAGAAACTGCCTACTCCGGCGATGCAGGTAAGGCACATCAAATGCTGCTCAACAGCACTATCAAATATGAAGCACTAACAGATGCCGAACAGAGTTTGATAGCTCAACTAGCAGCACATATATCCCAGGGAATTAAAACTCTCAAAGATGTTAACTACTTACTAGCAGCCGCTCTTTACCGTCGGGCTGACCAGTTGTTGCTGAAGTATGAAAACGCAGCTATACCCAATTGGTTTGTCAACGACTATCTCAAATTTATGTTTGCGGCGCCGACGCTATTTCAAGAACTAGGAGAGGCTGACAATTATTGCCACTACGTGCAGGGATGGGTTAGTTACGTACACCGCAATATATTCCAAAACCAAAATTCACAAGTTTGGCAGGAAATTGCCTGGTTTTTTACTCAAAGTGCTAACTTTATCCCTCTATACTTCAATAGTGAAAATCTCAAAGATATCTACACGAAGCGGGCAGATATTATTGAATTTGCGATGAAAAATCGCGGGGCTGCCATTGATTGCATTTTTCCGGCAAGGCCTGCAAACAGACAGAAAATTCGGGTCGGTGTTCTGACTAAACATTTTGGGGCGATGACGGAAACTTTCGCCACTTTGCCTGCTTTTGAATATCTCAACCGAGAACAGTTTGAGATTATTTTGTACGCTCTAAATCTGGATGGCAATAAACTAGAACAGTATTGCCAGAGTCGCGCTGACAGACTGGTGCAACTGTCGAATGACTTGCCAGGTCAAGTTCAGACAATCCGCGCTGATGATTTAGATATTCTGCTGATTGCTACCAATATTACTGCTGTCACTCATCCGATTAGTTTATTAGCACTGCATCGATTGGCGCGGGTACAAACTACTTGTTTTAATTCTCCTGTGACTACGGGAATGCGCCACATTGACTATTATATTGCTGGTAAGTTGATGGAGCCTGTAATTGAGGGACGCGCGCATTATCGGGAGGAATTAGTAACTGTTGATGGGCTGGGCTGCTGTTTTAGCTATACTCTGGAACCTTATACTCCTAATATTCAACTCAACAGACATAGCCTTGGCATTTCTGAGGAATCGGTTGTGTTTATTTCGAGTGCGAATTTGTATAAGTTGGTGCCGGAGTTAAGGGAAACTTGGGCAAAAATTCTAGCTGCTGTTCCTAATTCTGTTCTGTTTTTAATGCCTTTTGGCCCTAGCTGGACTAATTATTATCCAGGGGCGGCTTTTGTGAATAATATGCAAGGGGTTTTTGCTAAGTATGGGGTTGATAGTAAGCGTTTGCGGGTATTGAAGGCTTTTCCTAACCGTGCGGATGTTAAGGAAGTTTTGAAGTTGGCTGATGTTTATTTGGATTCTTACCCCTATGCGGGGACTACTTCTCTGGTTGATCCGCTGGAGGTGGGATTGCCAACTGTGGTCAGGGATGGTGATACTTTACGATCGCGCATGGGAGCGGCTGTGGTACGATCGCTCTTGATGCCAGATTTAATCGCCCATGACGAAGCATCCTACATTCAGCTAGCCGTTACCCTCGGCACTAACCCACAACTGCGCCAGCAAAAACGGCAGGAAATTCAGCAAAAAATGCAAGCCAATCCCCCCTGTTTTGACAGTGTTGCATATTCAGGGGCGATCGCAAAATTATTCCAAAAACTCTTTAGCAACTGGCAAAGCAGCCACCTAGAAGCCTCGCGCAGCTTGCAGGCTAGCATTCCCAAGCAGCCAGATTTGAGCGAGATTCTCTCAAATAACGTCCAGCTTTACCAAAGAAACTCATCAAACATCTCAGCAATATCCGAACTGCGTCAAATCCGCAAACAAATCGCTGATTTTTGGCTGAACATTCCCGCCGAAAATCTGGAAGCAACCTACAAAAGTGCGCCCGGTAAAAGCTATCAAATTCTGCTGACTAGCGGCTTTCAACATCAAGCCATGATGGAAAGCGAACAAATAATTTTGCAGCAATTAACGCAGATTAGCAAAGGATTAGTGCATCCCAAAGCTGTCAATGCCTTGCTGGCGGCGATGCTGTATTTCCCACCGGGAACCATGCGCATTCCCGACGCTCGCAACCGCTTGCCACACTGGTTAATTGGGGATTATGAACAAGTTTTTGAGACTGAATCCGCCGTCAAGTCTGATTCAAGTTCTGACTTGCTAGCTCAATACATTCAATCCCCACAATTTGCGAATCAACTGTTAGGATGCGTCAATCTTTACCGCATTGATTCGTCTGACGAATCGGTAGTTTTGGAACTCCGCCAAATCCGCAAACAACTGGCTGATTTTTGGCAGAATGTCCCTTCAGACAAACTCGAAACTTTTTACCGAGGCGAAGTTCGCAAAGGATATCAAGCAATACTTAGCTGCGGCTTGCAAGCAGAATCAATGACTGAAGCCGAACAGAAGTTTTTGCAGCAATTGACCGAAACTAGCAAAGGGTTAGTGCATCCTCAAGCTATCAATGCTTTGCTGGGTGGAATGTTGTATTTTTTTCCTGGAAAAATGCGGGTTCCTGACGCTCGCACCCGCTTGCCGCAGTGGTTGGTTGAGGATTACGAAAAGGTGTTTGAGAGTGCATTTCCGGCAACAGAAAAAACCATTGTCAACCAAGATTATTTACCGCAGTTTCTCAATCAATTAACTGCTGCCGTCAATCTTTATGAAATTGATCCGACAGCGGAAATGGTAATAGCAGATTTGCGCCAAATTCGCAAGCAAATTGCTGATTTCTGGCTGAGTCTTTCTGCCGAGCAAGTGGAACTTTTGTATCGGAGTGATTTTGGCAAGGGTTACAAAGCAATGCTCGGCAGCGGGTTTATTAATGAGCCTCTGACTGAGAGTGAACGCGCGTTTTTTAATTCGTTGGTTGCTGAGTTGAGTAAGGGGTTTGGAACGCCTAAGGCTGTACATAATTTGTTGGCGGCGATGCTGTTTTGTCGTGCTGGGCAGTTGCAAGTTCAGGATGCGAATAGTTGTTTGCCTGAGTGGTTGTTTGAGGATTATGAGCAGTTTGTTGGGGGTCTGGTTAAGGTGGCTGTTGGGTGATTGAGGTCGCACTTTTTGAGATTTGGGATTAGTTATTAGTCTCAAATCTCAGGTTAATTAAAATTTCGGGCGGGCTAGAAGCCCACCCCACAATGTTTTTTTCTTGTGGGATGGGCTTCTAGCCCGTCCTAGTTATTTTTGCAATTCAAGTCTATTCAATTCAAGACGAGTTCTGGATGTTGTGGCTCAAATAAGGGGCGTGTTACTTGGCGCAGGAGGACTGTTTCTAAGCTGCCTTCTATTACGTTTGCTGCTTCTATTTCTAATTCGCCCCACAAGAATCGATCGCCCTGAGCGGGCATTTTACCCAAAGTGTGTATCACAAATCCGGCGATTGTTTGGTAAGCTTGGTTGGTCGGCAGGTTTAATCCGAGTTTTTCGTTAACTGCTGTTACTTCCCAGACGCCTGAAATTAGTGCTGAATGAGCATCTTTTTCCACGATTGTTGCTTCGGAAGGTGACAGCAGCGGTTCGGACTTTTTACTGGTAATCCCATCTGTCAGCAGCCGCACAGTACCGTTGAGAATTGCTAGCAGCGGCCACAGTATTTTTGAGCAGATTTCTAGGGCGGGCATTAGCAGCAAAGCGGTGCGTTCTGGGGCGTGGGTTGCTAATACTTTGGGGATGAGTTCTCCTAATACTATCTCGACGTAAGTTACTAAGATAAATGCTGCGGGAATTGCGATCGAATGAGCGCTCAACATGGCGGGTAAATGACCGATCGGCAATTTGTCGATCCACGGCTCGATCCAGTGTACAGTCGCACTCTCGCCCAACCAACCCAACAGCAAGCTCCCTGCCGTTGTGCCTGTTTGAGTCACCGACAGGTAATGCGGTATGTTCTTCTGCGCTTGGTGGACGAGTTCGGCGGTTTGGGCGGTTGGGCGATCGCGCAAGTGAGCAAGTTGGCGGATTTGATGGCGATCGGCTGATACTAATGCTAATTCTGCCGCCACAAAAAACGCGATTAAAAGTGTTAAGCCCAGTAACATTGCTAATCTCAGCAGTGTTTGGGCGACTTCTATTTCCAGGCAAGCAAGGTTGTTCAAAATAGATAAATAATACGATAGATATTTTTGACTAATACGTTTATTTTAGCTGTCGATTCAGATAGATTGACTGCCTCACATATCGGATATCCGCACTACCCGTATTCGTAGGGTGCGCAATGCGCACCTTACCGTACAAGTTATGAACTCTTTGTCTTCTCTTAAGCTATTCTGCATGAAAAATTATTTTTATGGACGGACTAGAAGTCCATCCCACAGGAGTTTTAAGCAACAGAATTGTTAAAATTAGATGCGCGTCACCTTATCTAGCTGAGTGGAACAGACGGGACGCCTGTTCTCCTTGGCGGTTCCTAAAAAAAACAATCCAATTCACAAAACCAGAACTAATTGCTGTCTCAACTCTCCGTTACCTCCCGCAGCGAATCAATTTCCGTAAAAGTCTCCTCCGGATCGGACTTCAACCCGCCTTGAATGTAATTCAACTTCACTTCTTCTAACAAATCCGACAGCAGCGACTGCAATTCCCCGAGAGTTTTTTCATCTTGCAATTCCCGCCGCAAACTTTGATTGAATTCTTGGCTGAAATTATCAATAATTTTTCGCCCTTTATCATCTTCGTAAGTAGTTGCTACCACATCAACCGCAGTTTGAGCTAAATAATTCGCTAGCTGTTCGGTCATTTCCTTAGGCAGAATATTAATCGGCGAGAAAGTTTGCAGGAGTTGATAAAAATCCGATTGTTTGATGGTTGTTTCCAGATTGTGGTGCAGCAATTCTTCCAAACCCGGTTGCACCTGCGGCAAAACTTTATAAATTGTCAGCTCCAAAATCCGGTTGGTAATTTGTTCGATCGTATTTTCCTGATTGACGTGAAGGTAGGTCTGCTGCGGTTCCAGCAGTACCCGCGCTGCGTCGCCTTGTTCGATCGAACTTTGAGCTTGATTGATAAACCGCACCATCATGTATTCCGACATCGTATCGGCTAAATAAGCCACCGGTTCGTAGGTAATTTGAGCAATGGCGCGATCGAGATTCACCAAACCCGACTTGTGGAGGCGCACCAACACAGGCAGAATCCGCCACCCGTACCAAATCGGAATCAACAGAAACACCTCGTACCAGCGCCTCAGCACAAAATTAGACCAACTTACCCCCGGTTTGCGGCGGGTGTGGAACAGACTTTTAATCAAAAATTCCGCCCAAAAAAAGGCGATAAACCACGCATCAATTCGCCAAAACTGGTCAGCATTTGGCAAAGATTCGGGATTTGGCAAACTAGAATTAATACCTTTAATCGGGTCGTAAATTTTAACTATACCCGGCAAATAGCTCTGATAAATAGGGCGCAACTGAAGGTAACTGAAATGAAAAATCACCAGCAAGAAGTTTGCCACCGCTACTAATGTGCTCAGTTTTGCCCAGGACACTGATTTTTTTGACACTTGTACATCGGTGCTGTTAACAGTTGTGTTGGAATCTGACATCATAGTAATTTTCTGAGTTTGCTAATCGATAAATCTATCTTGTGGCTGAGGCTGAAAAACTCCTAAACTATTATAATCCCTTGGTAAAGCATAAGTATAAGGAAACCAAAGGTCGTGAACTTAAAGACAGTCATATCGCTGCTCAAAGAAACTTTTACTCAATGGCAAAAAGATAAAGCACCCACCCTAGCCGCCGCCCTAGCCTATTACACAGTCTTCTCCCTCGCTCCGCTGCTAATTATCGTAATTGCGATCGCGGGTTTAGTCTTTGGTGCAGACGCAGCCCAAGGTCAAATCGTCACCCAACTCCAAAGTCTAA
Source organism: Microcoleus sp. A2-C3 (assembly GCF_036706065.1). NCBI lineage: Bacteria > Bacillati > Cyanobacteriota > Cyanophyceae > Oscillatoriales > Microcoleaceae > Microcoleus > Microcoleus sp. A2-C3. The sequence continues at coordinate 54,055 of NZ_JAUBVX010000017.1, forward strand.
TCGGCAAAGATGGCGCCCAAACCGTCCAAGAATTGATCCTCAAAGCCTCCGAACCCAAGTCGGGAATGATTGCTACTTTAGTCGGCGTCGCTACACTTTTGTGGGGCGCTTCCAACGTATTTACTAATCTTAAAGAAGCCCTCAATACTATTTGGAATGTTTCACCGCCTCCCGGACGTGGCATCTGGGGCTTTTTGCAAGACCGCGTATTGTCTTTTGCAATGATTTTGGGCATAGGCTTTTTACTGCTAGTATCTTTAGTAATTAGCGCCGTTTTAGCAGCAGTCAGTTATTGGTTGAACGGCTTGCTACAGTTGCCAGTCGGTATTTGGCAGATTGTGGACTTTGCTATCTCCTTTGGTGTAGTTACGCTGCTGTTTGCCTTGATTTACAAACTTTTGCCCGATGTCGATCTTGCTTGGAATGATGTGTGGATCGGCGCCGCCATCACTTCAGTGCTGTTTACGATCGGCAAATCCCTAATTGGAATTTACCTGGGAGGTAGCGGTATTGCCTCTACCTACGGTGCTGCGGGATCGTTCGTGATTATCCTGCTTTGGATTAATTATTCCGCTCAAATTCTCTTCTTAGGCGCCGAGTTTACGCAAGTTTGGGCTAATCGATACGGCTCCAAAATGCGAAGTTCGCGAAATAATACCATGCACGAAAATGAGGAATCCTCCAGGCGCAAACATCGGAACAATTCTTAACATTAAAAAGATGCAGTAACACATAAGCCAGAAGGCGCAAGGAAAGAAAAATTTTGAATGTAATTTAGCTTTCTTTTCGATCGCCCTGTAAAGTTCTATCTTTAGGAAGATTTACTTCTGATTTCTCTACATCTCAAACTATTTCTCCCGAAAGGTAACAATTCTACCTTCGACTGACGGAAGCACCTCGAACAGCAAGCTGAAAGCAGGTTCGAGTTTGACACCGGCGCGAATCAGGGAAATTTAGTTTACCCTTGTTCATTTCTATTTAGATTATCTAGAGTTGGATCTGTTGCACGTATCTGTCAGCAGAAGGAAGTCGGCTGTCAATTTCCCCCCGGAAAGTTATCCCTGAAGGATGATTTATCGATCGCCTATTTTGATTTTAATTAAAATTAGATTTAACCTTGCAATCCTCACGTAGTAGCCAAAAGAGCACTTTCAATCTGCAAGTTTTTTTAAAATTTTGGTAAATAATCATGATTTCATTAACAAAAAAACGCATCGCCCTGATCTCGGTACACGGCGATCCGGCTGTGGAAATTGGCAAAGAAGAAGCGGGCGGGCAAAATGTTTACGTGCGTCAAGTAGGAGAAGCTCTGGCGAAACAGGGGTGGCAAGTTGATATGTTCACCCGATCGTCCGATCGCCAACAAGCAAGGATTGTACAGCACAGTCGCAATTGCCGGACAATTCGGCTAGTAGCAGGGCCACAAGAATTTATTCCCCGCGACGAACTTTTCGGATATTTGCCGATTTTTGTTCACGAATTTCAGAAGTTTCAGTTAGAGTCAGGCTTTCAATATCCCTTAGTTCACACGAATTACTGGCTGTCTTCTTGGGTGGGAATGGAGTTGAAAAAATCCCAACCCCTGCGACAAGTTCACACTTATCATTCTTTGGCAGCAGTTAAATATAAGTCGGTTACGACAATTCCGATGATTGCCAAAACCAGGCTGCAAGTGGAAAAAACACTTCTGGAAACAGCCGATCGCGTAGTGGCTACCAGTCCCCAAGAAAGAGAACACATGAGGTCTCTGGTGTCCTCAAAAGGCAATATTGAGATCATTCCCTGCGGTACCGAGATTGAGCGGTTTGGGTCGATCGGGCGATCGGCCGCCCGCCAGCAGTTGGGAATAGCACCGGAAACCAAAGTCGTGCTGTACGTCGGCCGTTTTGACCACCGCAAAGGCATCGAAACCTTAGTCCGCGCCGTCAGTCTGTCAGCGCTGCGAGGCAAAGGCGATTTAAAACTAATTATCGGTGGCGGCTGGCGTGAGGGCGAATGCGACGGTAAAGAGCGCGATCGGATCGGCAGCATAGTTCAAGAATTAGGCTTAAGCGACATTACCAGTTTTCCCGGTGGCTTGAGTCGAGACATTCTCCCCGCCTACTACGCCGCCGCCGATGTCTGCGTCATTCCCAGCCATTACGAACCCTTCGGTTTAGTCGCCATTGAAGCGATGGCCTGCCGCACGCCCGTAGTCGTCTCCGACGTGGGAGGGCTGAAATATACCGTAGTGCCGCGACAAACCGGCTTACTGGCGCCACCGAAAAATGAAGCGCTGTTTGCAAGTGCGATCGATCGGCTGTTAGTTGACTCAGTATGGCGCCAGCAACTCGGACAAGCAGGCCGAGTGCGCGTCCAAACCTATTTCAGTTGGGACGGTGTAGCCTCCCAACTAGGTCAACTTTACACTCAACTGCTCGAAAAAGCGGCGATGAAACTTGACCCCGTGAGCGCTTAGTAGTATCACTTAGTATGGTTGAAGCCAGTTTCCCTCGATCCCTGTTCCTATCATCCGTTCTAACTGGGAATCTTCAACTAGAAGTGATATCAGGAGGTACTCTTGTACGCACCAGAACATCTGGGAAGCTATCTGCAACCCATTTCAGACATCGAGCTAATTCGCCTGTGGGTCGATCGCAAATCCCCTCGCAGCAAGAGTTTTAGTTGGCAGACGGCTAACAGTTTTCAGCGGTTTGTAGAAAAACCGCTCGCAGAAGTGACTCTGACAGATGTCCAGACTTTCGCCACAGCGATGAGGGCTCGCAAACTTCCACCTCGTTTCTACAAACAAACCTTGCTAGCCTTGAAATCGCTGTTCGCCTTCGGCCAGCAAACAGGAATCTTACCCGCAGCCATTCCCCTGCACGGGTGGCCGATGCGACAGCGCAGCCAGCATTCCAAACGCCTCCGTTTGAGGCTGGGGTGGAGTTTGTGCATTTGTTCGTGCTTTTTTTTGGGTAGAATGAGCCCGAAACTATGGGGACAAACTGTCTCGGCAGAAATCTCGCCGCCTCCGAAAGGCGTGACTGTCTCGTCAGAAAGCTCTCGGACTTCGCCCCAAGCCTTGCCGAAAGTTCCAACTGGCGACTCACCAGACAAAGGAGAGGATAACATTGAGCGCGATCGAGTAAAAGCATTTCTCGACACCATTGCCACAGCCGAAGGCACTGCTGGTTCCGAGGGCTACCATACCCAGTACACCGGCACCAAATTTGACAGTTTCAGCGACCATCCCAGAGAAATGAGATGCGGCCGCCGCTACGGCAAAAAGCTGTGTTCCGACGCTGCGGGGCGGTATCAGTTTCTCAGCACAACTTGGGATAGATTTGCTAAAAAATTTAGCATCACCGATTTCAGCCCTCAAAATCAAGACTTTGTAGCTGTAGAGTTGATCCGAGAAAAAGGTGCTTTAGAAGATATAGAAGCGGGTAGATTGGAGCCAGCCATCAGAAAACTCGCCTACATCTGGCCTTCTTTTCGTCGTTTTGGCGGTTCAGTGGACTCGTCGATACCCAAACTGGAAAAAATGTACCTGCAAAATTTAGGGATTTACCGCCCAGGATTGGTTGTTAGCAATTAGTCATCGCAGTGAAAAGCCTGTAAATGGCAGGCAGGATGCCTACCCCACAAGAGTTTTTGGAGATAGCTATAAGTTGAGATTGGGGGAGTTATGGGTGATGTCTATTCTGTGGGAAGTTGTGGGAAGTTAAAAATTAGGCTAATTTTCCATCTTCCATGTTAACGATGCGATCGGCAGCAGCGAGGAATTTGATTGAAGAATTATGGAAATGCTATAAAGGGCGATCGCCCTTGATGGCTGCGATCGCCCTTGATGGCTGCGATCGCAGGTTTTAGTCAGGTGTTTTACCTAACCGTTCCCTCAATTCATCAGCCGATAGTTGGGGCAGTTGTTCTACAAGCAATGTCAATTCTGCCAGAGGCAATGCCAATAAATTATTGACGGCTGCTGGTAGAAGATCGCCCAATTCGGGCGATCGTACTTGCAAGACACTTTCCACCAACAATTTAACCGCAGATTCCCGCCCTGCATCATCAACTGTCAGCATCGAGATTGCTAGCAACAAAACTGTAAATTCCGCCGCCGCCAACTTGGATATTGCAGATAGAAAAACTGTCATTTTTGGACTTACTTCTCCAAATCTAACTCGCAGGAAGTTTTCTAAGATTAAGCGCTGTTGTTCTTGTCTGCCTCGTTCTAGTCCTTGTTCTAGCCCTTGTTCTAGTCCTTCTTCTAGTCCCTGTTCTAGTCCTTCTTCTCTAGCTTGTTGCTGTGCTGCTTGTATTTGTTGTTGAAAAAGTGGTGCAATGGCCATAATTAACTCCCGCTCGTCTGGCTCTAATTGTTGTGGCGCATCGGTTACTAAATTTGACTGTAACCGATACAGCAATTCTAGCGCGATAATCCGCAACGGATCGTCTGTGGCTAAAGCGCTTAATTGGGAAATAGCCCTTTGCTGCACTCCCCCTTTGCCCAAAATCCTCAACCACAGGGTTTCGGGAGTTTCTGGCAATTGGTGAATCGCCACAATTGCAGTTCGCAAAGATTCACCCAAAAAATAAATTCCCTGCATCCAATTCTCTGTGTCTGGTATCGCATTAAAGCTATCTACCAATGATTTCGATGCTGTGGGCATCAAAATCCACAGTTTGGGTAACTGAGTATCATCATAGCGAGTATTTTCTCTCCTGAATTTTCGCTCCAACTCACCTCGCACGTCGAATAACTTGCCCAGACAGCTACAAATTTCGCTGACGTTTGCCGGATTGCGAAACGGTTCAAAAATTGCAGTTGTGCTTGCCATCTTTCCCAACAATCCCAGGGTTTCTGAGTATTCAGGTATGGCAGTGCCGGGAGTGAAATAAACATCAATTTCTCGGACTTCGGAACTCACATCTTTGCCGATATCGACAGTTCCGATCGGCGAGAGAAATTCCTCCAGGTATTCTTTGGCAAAGAGATCGTGAATAAATCGCGTCATCAGAAATTATTTCAAACACTAAATAGATCTTTTAGCCGTTTTCTTACCCATTCTACCGGATTTTCATCCTCTTCTGCTGCATCTACCAATTCCATTTCTCGCAATAATTGCTGTCTCTCGCTGAGTTCTTCTTTGTGTTTGACTATTTCTTTAATAATCTGTTCAGATAAATCCGGTCGTTCAGTTAAAACTTTTTGGAAACCTTCTTTATTTATGGCAAACAAAATTGTTTCTTCCAAAGCTCTTACCGAAGCAGTTCTGGGAATTCCCAACATCAAAGAAAGTTCCCCTAAAAACTGACCAGTACCGAGGTTATTCAGATGTTTGTCAATAGCTTCTACAAAAACTTCTACTGAACCTGAAAGAATCATGTAAAAAGCATCTCCGGGGTCGTTTTCGTGAAACAAATATTCTTGCGATCGCAGCCGTTTGCGGTATCCAACTTCAATCAATTGCCGCAATTCAAGATCAGTCAGATTTTCAAAGTATTCCACCTCTCGCAGCAAACAGCTAAGGGACGATGGTTTTTGCAGTTTCTCTGGAAAAATTGGCTGTTTTTGCTCATTTTTATAGTAACTGTTCGGGAGGTCAATTGCAGTTTCTTTTTTGTTTAAGATTGATAACAGAACTTCGGGGTTTTGCAAATAAATTTCTCTGTCATTGAACGGAAATTCGATTTTTTGCTGGCGGAAATTGTATTCAATTGCAAAATTCAAAGAACTTTTAATTACTTCTCTTTCAGTCGGCCTGTCCGTCCAAACTAAAAGTTCAAATTTAAAACTATCATCACCAAACTCGACAAACAATACTTTCGGATGCGGTTCGTATAAAACTCCCGCTTCTGCGTAAGCAATATTTAACAGAGTTTCTGTCACTAACAGCGGGTTACTATTCTCGGCTACTTCTACGGGAACTCGCAAACAGAGTAGCGAGTTTTCGTAACTCCAGTTAACAATTTTGTTGCTAATCATTTTGCTGTTGGGAACTATGACGCTGGAGTCCTCAGTGGTTTGGATGATGGTCGATCGAATCGAGATTTTTTTGACTATTCCCATTAATCCTTCTAATTCCACAAAGTCTCCGACTTTCACAGGCCTGTCTAAAAGCAGCGTTAAGCCACTGACGAAATTAGTTGTTAAATCTTGGATTCCGAAGCCAATTCCGACTCCCAATCCCCCCGCAACTACTGCAAAAGAAGCGAGGTTGAATCCGATGCTTTGGATGGCGACTATCACACCCAAAGCTACTATTAAATACCCAATAATTACTGCGATTGCTTCCCGATTTCCCTCGTCAATTCCTAGTCTGACTAACAAGCGTTCCTTGAGAAAGTTTGTAAAAAATCGTGCTATCACAAGGATAGCCATAAACAATACAATCAGTTCCACCAGGGACTGCAAGGATACAGGATTTTCACCTATTTTAAATAGGGTAGCGGTAAATATTTTCGAGACCTGTGTCAATACTTCTTCTTGTATTGTATACAATTCAAATTCAGGCACTAAAGTTTTTTGTGTGGTCATTTTTGAAGGGGAGTATTCAGTTAACAGTTGACAGTTGACAGTTGATAGCGACCTCTATATGGAAGGAAGAGGATTGGAGTAATGAATATTCTTCTTTTAATTTCTCCCTAGAAGGGTTCCGGCTTTAAACCAATTCTTTCTGGTAAAAAATCAAGTCCTCAGTACCCAATGTAAAAATAAAATACTGAACTCGTAATCATAAATTTTAACCTATTTTTAGGGTAAGAAAAGTGAAGTCGTTACATAGAGATGTGGTTCCTCATACTACGCAGTTATCCCTATTGCCAATTTTTCAGATATAGCAACCCCAACATTGGTAAGGACAGAAATAAGCTCATGAATAGATCCATGACCCTTGTAGCATCAACGGTTTGATGCCCGTCTAAAAACTGTCAATTTTCAACTGTCAACTGTCAACTGTCAACTGCTATACCTGGTCTTCGCAGGCCTGCGGTTAGTGTGCCACTTTTTCGCGATTCGAGAGCAGACTCATCTACTGCTAAAGATATCACTCTACTAACTTTAGTCAACATTAATTTTATTGGATTTTATCATAATCTCCACTAATTTTTTTTTGAAGTCCCGTTATCAATTTAAGCAGGGGTTATGCAATGACTCTTTAAGTGGACAAGTCAAATATCCAAGTATTACAATGAGTTTAACTGGTGGGAGAGATATTGCTATTACTCTGCTAGTTGCGTCTGTTTTGTGTCTATTTAAGTGAAAATTTAACGGATATAGCTAAAATTGATAACGTTCCAAGAATACTTGACATTCTACCGACATGGGGGAAAAACTATAACTCAATCACATTTGTCAATCCGTAATTTTACTTAAAATACTGCTTGTTTAGGAGTAGAAAATTGGCGATTTGGGGGTGGGTGGGCATAAATATGCCGATCGCCAAAATTGCTCGATCGCCCAAATCTTAGTTTCCCCCCCCCCAAATCTGAGTAAATTATGATCATAATTGCTTATTGACAAACGCTTCCCTAGCTTATGTTGTCACCAATGTTCTACCGATAGGATTGATTAGCAATAGAATTGATGAGAAATAGAAATACTTGGCGATACATCCGAAGAATTAAGGGAAAGAGTGTCGCAAGGGATACATATATCGCCGATTAAAAACCTAATGGTCGCCCTACTGAACGTTTTCTTCAGTATCCAAATAGGAGGGAATGAAAACCTTGCGATCGCCCAATTGGACACAAGTTGTAGAATAAAAGCTGAAATGCACGAGCCAACATGAGCAAATTCCCACCAGAGAAAACCCAACCGTCACAGCAAGAGAACACAACAGCAGAGGTATTGCGACAGGCTCACTTCGAGGCTTTTTTTGCAGGTGCCAACGCCGGAATGCTGATTTTTGACAGCCAACTTCGGTACGTCCAAGTTAACCAAGCTATGGCAGAGCTCAATGGCATTTGTGTGGCAGACCATATTGGTAGGTCGCTGCGTGAAGTAGTGCCAGAATTGGCTCCGACTCTGGAACCAATGCTGCAAGGGATTCTGGATACGGGCAAGCCAATTCTTGACAATGAAGTAGCGGGTGAAACGCCGAAACAACCAGGCATCCTCCGCTACTGGGCAACATCTTACTATCCTTTGGTGGATGAAAATGGCAGGGTTTTTGGTGTTGGTGGGATTGTGATTGAAATTAGCGATCGCAAGCGTGCAGAGAAAGAGCAAGCACGACTGACGGCAATTTTGGAAGCAACTTCCGACTTAGTAGGAGTTGCGGATGTTACTAGGCATAGTGTCTACCTCAACAAAGCCGGACAAAAAATGCTGGGGATGTCTCCAGAGGAAGCGCGATCGCCGTTTAGTCTAGATTCTGTGTTAGCTCCCTCGGCTAGGGCAAAATTCCACGACGAAGCCTTTGCCACCGCTTTACGCGAGGGTAGCTGGGCTGGTGAAACCCTATTTTTGTCACGCGATGGGCAAGAAATTCCAGTCTCCCAGGTTTTGATCGTTCACAAAACGGAAGCGGGCGAAGTCGAGTTTATTTCGACTGTAGCGCGGGATATTCGCGATCGCAAAAAAGCAGAGGAAGAACGGCAATTGCTGGCTACAACGATCGAGAATAGCCGTGACTTTATTGGCGTTGCCTCAATGGATGGTCGTCCTCTACTCCTGAATCAGGCTGGTCTGGATTTGGTTGGACTCAGTAGCTTGGACGAAGCCAAAACCAAACACATTAACGACTTCTTCATGCCAGAAGATTTGGACTTTGTACAGCAGCGTGTTCTGCCTGCGCTGATGCAAGAGGGAAGTTGGCGGAGTGATTACCGCTTCAGACATTTCGTCACAAATCAACCCATTTTAGTAGATTACACCCTATTTCTGGTCAAACATCCAGAGACTAATGAACCTTTAGGAATTGCCAGTATTTCGCGGGATATTCGCGATCGCAAAATCGCAGAAGAAGTCCTCAAACAAAATGAAGAACGGTTTCGTTCTTTGATGGAAGCCACTGCTCAAATTATTTGGATCTGCAATGCGGACGGCGAAATGACGATCGAGCAACCTACTTTGGGTGCATTTACAGGACAGACATTTGATGATTACAAGGGATGGGGCTGGCTAAATATGGTGTACCCAGACGATCGCCCTCATGTTGCTAGCGTCTGGTCGGCTGCCTTGGCCAATCGATCGCTTTATGAAGTAGAATTCCGTATGTGCCGCTATGACGGAGAATATCGCTACATGAGTTGTCGTGGTGTACCAATTCTGAACGCGGATGGTTCAATTCGGGAATGGATTGGAGCTAATACAGATATTACCGATCGCAAAAAAGCTGAAGAAGAGCTGCGCGAACAGGAGGCTGCACTGCGCGATCGTAACGCACTGCTAAACTCTATTTTGGAAAGTACGCCAGACATAATTGTTGTTAAAGATCGGGAAGGGCGTTATGTTGCCATCAACTCCACTTTGGCAAACTTCCTAGGCAAGCCAATTGAGGAAATCATCGGCAAGAATGATTTGGAATTACTGCCGCCTGACACTGCCCATGAAATGATGGCAAAAGAGCGCCAAATCATGGCAGCAGGAATCACTGAGAGTTACGAGGAAGATGTCTCTGGCGGTGAAAAAACCGCGACTTTTTTCACTACAAAATCTCCTTGGCGGGATACTAATGGCAATATCCTCGGCATCATCGCCACAACACGAGATATTACCGATCGCAAACAAGCAGAAAAAGCTCTCAAACAAAGCGAAGAACGCTATCGATCGCTCATCGCTGCCACATCTCAAATTGTCTGGGCGACGGATGCTGAGGGGCAAGGCACTGATTTACAGAGTTGGAGAGCTTATACTGGACAAACCGAAGCGGAAGTGGCTGGTTCTGGCTGGTTAGATGTAATGCACCCGGACGATCGCGAACGAACGGTTCAAGTCTGGATGGAAGCATTGCGAACTAAAAGCCTGTATGACATAGAATATCGAATCCGAGGGGCGGATAGAAACTATCGTTATTTTCAATGTAGAGGTGTGCCAATTCTGAATGAAGATGGCAGCATCCGGGAGTGGGTTGGCACTTGCATCGATATCCACGATCGCAAACAAGCAGAAGATGCTATAAAACAAAGCGAAGAACGCTATCGATCGCTAATCCTTGCCACGTCCCAAATTGTCTGGACAGCCGATTCTGAAGGGCGATCGCCCGATTTACCAACTTGGAGAGCTTATACTGGACAAACCGTAGCTGAGGTGGTTGGTTTGGGCTGGTTAGATACAATTCACTCGGACGATCGCGAACGAACGGCTCAGGTGTGGATGGAAGCAGTGCAAACGAAAAGCCTGTATGACATAGAATATCGGATTCGGGGAGCAGATGGAAACTATCGTTATTTTCAAGTTAGAGGGATACCCATTCTGAATGAAGATGGCAGCATTCGCGAGTGGGTTGGCACTTGCACCGATATCCACGATCGCAAACAAGCAGAATTCCTAATGGCAAAAGCCAAGGAAGCCGCAGAAGCAGCTAATCGGGCAAAAAGTGAATTCCTTGCCAACATGAGCCACGAGTTGCGGACTCCCCTGAATGGCATCATGGGATACGCCCAGATTCTTCAGCGTTCCAAAGTCGTGAATGAAGAAGAGCGATCGCGCATTGATGTCATTTATCAGTGCGGTTCCCATTTATTAACCTTAATCAATGACATTCTCGATTTGTCGAAGATTGAAGCGCAGAAAGTGGAACTCCAGCCCACCGATTTTCATTTCCCAGCCTTCCTGCAAGGTGTAGCCGAGATGTGTCGCATCCGAGCTGAACTAAAGGGAATTCAGTTTCATTTTCCCTCAAGCCCCGAACTGCCGATCGGCATTCGTGCGGATGAAAAACGCTTGCGACAAGTGTTAATTAATCTTTTGAGTAACGCTATTAAATTTACGGATGAGGGCACTGTTACTTTTATAGTCAGTTTTGCCACAGAAGAAAAAATTCGCTTTGAAATACGCGATACAGGTACCGGCATTGCACAACATCAACTCCAAACTATCTTTCAGCCCTTCGAGCAGGTAGGAGATCGCAGACGGCAGACAGAGGGCACCGGATTAGGACTGGCAATTAGCAAAAGGATTGTAGAACTAATGGGCAGTACCATTCAGGTTCAAAGTGAGATGAATGTTGGCAGTATTTTCTGGTTTGATGTCGATCTGTATCAAGCCGAGGAATGGGTGAAAACGTCTCAAATCGACCATCGCGGGCAGATAATCGGCATCAAAGACCGCCAACCTAAGATTCTGGTGATCGATGACAAATGGGCTAACCGTTCAGTAATTAGCAATTTGCTCAGTCCGATCGGCTTTGAGGTGTCTGAAGCCAACGATGGGCAAGAAGGCTGGGAAAAGATTCTAGAGATGCAGCCCGATTTAATCGTTACTGACCTATTAATGCCCGAACTAGATGGCTACGAGCTGATTAAGCGGGTTCGAGACTCGGAAAATTTCAAAGACATCGTGATTATTGTCTCTTCTGCCAGCGTATTTGAAACAGATCAATACAGAAGTTTAGAAGCAGGAGGTAACACCTTTATTCCCAAACCTGTTCAAGCCACGGAACTCCTGGAAAAATTGCAAAAGTATCTTGATTTGGAATGGGTTTACGAAGCCAATGAAGCTCCACTGGCGATCGCCTCAGACACCGATGAGCTAATTTCCCCGCCTGCTACAGAAATGGAAATACTATACGAGCTGGCGATGAAAGGCAATTTCCGAGAAATAGTTAAACAGGCGGTATTACTTGAAGAAATAGATCCAAAATACATTCCCTTTGCTAAAAGATTGCATCAAATGGCAAAGGACTTTCAAGACGAAGAGATTTTAATCTTTATTCAATCCTACAAGTAAGGTTTATGAAGTCAGCAATTCAACCCAAGGGTACAATTCTTATAGTTGATGATAATTCAGCCAACTTGGGTGTCTTATCTGATGCCTTAAGTCAGGAAGGATTTGAAGTTCGAGTCGCGAAATCTGGAAAAATGGCATTAGAGCGGGTTAAATATGCTCTACCAGATCTAATCTTGCTAGATGTCATGATGCCAGAGATTGATGGATTTGAAACCTGTCGTCGATTACAGGCTAATCCAGAAACTAAACAGATTCCCATTATATTTATGACTGCTCTCTCGGATACGGCTAATAAAGTTGAGGGGTTTAAGCTTGGGGCTGTAGATTATATTACCAAACCCTTCCAACAGGAGGAAGTATTAGCTCGCGTCAAGCTGCATTTAAAGCTTTATGTTCTAGCTGATAAATTAGAAGAAAAAAATACCTTATTGGAGCAAAAAGTTTTAGAAGTCAGCCAAGCCTATGAAGATTTACAACAAATGCAACTTAAGTTAATCCAAAGCGAGAAAATGTCCGGCTTAGGGCAAATGGCGGCTGGGATTGCTCATGAAATAAACAACCCTATAAATTTCATATCTGGCAATCTGGGTTATGCCCAAGAATACGCGGAAAACTTATTAAAAGTTTTACACCTGTATCAAGAAGATTATCCAAATCCAACTCCTCGGATTCAAGCAGCAATGGATGAAGTAGAACTGGACTTTTTGGAGGAAGATTTTATCAAAGTTCTTAAATCAATCAACTTAGGAACGCAACGCATTGAGGAGATTGTCAAGTCTATGCGAATCTTTTCTCGCCTAGATGAGGCAGACGTGAAAGAAGTAAATATCCATGAAGGAATTGATAGTACACTCACGATTCTGCATCATCGTTTAAAAGCAAAATCAGAGCATCCTGAGATTGAACTAATAAAAGAGTACGGTCAGCTTCCACCAGTAGAATGCCATGCCGGACAACTCAATCAAGTGTTCATGAATGTTCTTTCAAATGCCATTGATGCTTTGGATGAATCTAATCAGCAGCGTTCCTTTGCAGAAATCAAACAACACCCGAACCGCATTCAGATTTGTACAAAAGTAATTGACGAAAATTGGGTTGCTATTAATATTAGTGACAACGGTCGGGGAGTTTGCGAAACCATAGAACCAAAGCTATTTGACCCCTTTTTTACCACTAAACCTATCGGTAAAGGAACTGGATTGGGGTTATCTATCAGTTACCAAATTATCGTTGAAAAGCATGGGGGAAGATTATACTGTAAACCTGTATTAGTAGGAAAGGGGGTAGAATTTGTCATTGAAATTCCAATTCGGCAACAAGTTGGTCAAGTTGCTTAGTTTCCCGGTGCAATGTCTCTTACGAACTTTGGTTAATTTCTCGCCGATAGCGCGGATGACAGGGATTACCCGTACAAACAAAGCCTGCGGGCATATTTTTAAAGACGCTGCTGCGAGCTCCAATTAAAGCGTTGGCACCGATTTCGACACCGGGGCCAATGAAGCAGTCGGCGGCAATCCAAACGCCATGATTAATGATCACAGATGCTGTAATTAAGCCAAAGGCTGGGTCTTGAGGGTCGTGGGTGCCGGTGCAAAGGTAACTTTTTTGGGAAATGACGCAGTGTTTACCGATCGCAATTCGCTCCAAACTGTACAATACAACATCATCGCCGATCCAACTGTAGTCTCCGATTTCAATTTTCCACGGATAGGTAAAACGAGCCGTGGGGCGAATTACCGCACCTCGACCTATTTTTGCTCCAAATAACCGCAACAGCCCGCTCCTGATGCTATTACAAGGGTGTGGAGTGAGGGGAAAGGCGATCGCCTGGACGAACCACCACAGCAAAATTAGCCAACCAGGCCTTCCGCGATCGAACTTTGATTGATCGTAGCGGCGCAAATCAACTAAAGATTCGCCTGTCAAAGTATTTGCGTGATTGTCGCTAATTGGACGATCGTTTATTTGAGAATTTGGGGAATTTGCGATCAAATTTTCCTGATCTTGGTTCGTATTTGGTATATAATCGGTCACTGATAGTTAATTTATTATTTAATTTAAAATCGAGTTTAACCTTAAGGACTGCTGCATGACATTTCTAGTTAGGGACAATTTTGACTCGAAAAACGCCAAGGATATCGCACAATGCGAGAATATAAATCCCAGAATTGGCAAAATTCGACTTTTACAAACAGCATTGGTACTGCTTAGCAGCTTTTTTGTAGCAGAGTTAATCGCCGCACTTAATTCTCATAGTTTGTCCCTATTAGCAGATGCGGGTCACGTTTTTTCAGATGTAGCAGCTTTAGCAATAACTTTGACAGCGACTTGGTACTCCTCAGTCAAACGCAAAAGTAAATCCGTAGATTGTACGATCGCACAATCGCCAATTCCCGATCGCCCAGAAATCATTGCTGCCTTAGTTAATAGTATCAGTTTAGTGGCGATCGCCCTGTGGATTGCAGTAGAGTCGATCGACCGATTGCTGTCCCCAACTCCCGAAGTAGAAGGACTCCCGATGTTAATTACCGCCATAGTCGGTTTAAGCATCAACTCAATTAATGCTTTTTGTCTGCATTCTTGCTGTCACGGCGACCTCAACCTTAAAAGCGCCTTTCTGCACGCAGTTGCGGACATTTGTTCCTCGGTTGGGGTAATTGTCGCAGCCATCGCCGTGGCTTGGCTGCACTGGAATTGGGCCGACGGCTTGATTAGCTTGCTGGTGTCTGGGGCGATCGTTTTACTAACTCTACCACTATTAATTGAAAGCATCCGTTTACTGTTAGGTAATGTCTCTGCTATTGCCGCCATTCAACAGCCTTGCGATTGCGAAAAAATCAGCGCCGAAAAATTACTTTTTCCCTCACTAGAAGAACTTATTAAATAAAAACAAGACGGTGGTTGAGACCAGGTTTACTGAAACGAAGTACACTTCAATCCGACTGAAGAAATAAAGTAATTTTTACTGCTCGATATTCAACCCGCGTCGGCGGGTTTTGTTTTTATAGACGCGGTTTCAACTGCTCGGTCTTCTTCTTCCATCTCCTGATTGATCGCTACAGGCGGCGATATAGGAGCTTCAGGTTCTGCCACATTCAACTGACCGCCACAACAACGCAACTCGTAAAGTTTTGCATTAATTTGATACTCGTACTGACTCAATAGTCTTGCATAAATATAGCCAGCTTTTCCATCCAAAAAGCCTAACTGAATGAAGTAAAATAAAATAAATCTGAGCAGTGGTTTAAAAGGCAGCCGCACCCAAACTTTTTTGAGAAATCGCTTCCGCTGTACGGCATCTCCAAATAAGTGAGCACCAATAGTGCCGCTGTCGTCGCGCCCTTCAATAATATTGTAATAAACGCGAGCTTCCCAATTAGAATAGCGGTTGTGCCGTTCTATCCAGTGAAATAAATCGCGGTAATCCTCGTGGATCATGTCATTTTTTAAGTAGCCGACTTGACCACCTAAAATGACGTGTTCGTGAACTTCATTGTCGCCAGTATTGGGGACGGATTCAGTGCCGAGATTTTCGTAACGGCCTTTTTGATGCTTGAACAAACGCAAATTCCAGTCCGGATATCGACCGCCGTAACGCAGCCATTGACCTAAAAAGAAGACTTTGCGGTTGAGGTAGTAGCCGTCAAAATTGGGGTCTTCGATCGCCTGCGCGATTTCGTCCCAAAGTTCCGGCGGAATGCGCTCGTCGCAATCGACAATTAATACCCATTCGTTGCGAAAGGGTAGGTTGTCCAAAGACCAGTTTTTCTTTTTTGGCCAGCGGTTGTCGAAGTAGAATTGCACTACTTTTGCACCACTGCTGATGGCAATTTCTACGGTGCGATCGCTGCTTTGGGAATCTACCAGAAAAACTTCATCCGCCCTGGCAATGCTGGCCAGACACGCAGGTAGATTAAGTTCTTCGTCTTTGGCCGGAATGAGAACTGAAACCGGAATCTTGGATGAACTAGATGTCATAATCGAGTGCTTGAATCTGAATGCGGTCGAGTTATTGTGGATGAAGTGCGATCGGCACAGTTGAGCCGACGACTGGAACAGTGAGGGATATTGCTTATAGCCTAATGCCTGCTGGTCGATTTCGGTAGAAAAATCAGGCCGCGGAGGGCTGCACTCAAATAACCGATTTGACCCCAAGCAAAAACGAAATTTTCAAAGCGCAGCCCTGGATCTCTGATGTATTTCAAAGATTTGTAGACACCCCTCAGTATTCTTTCACCGCCCCGTCCAAGCTGAGCAATACCCGCTCGATCGCACAATTGTTCCCGATAGCACTCGCTGATGCCTTGCCACCAACCGCGCTCTAGAAACCAAGCTTTGTTGAGCCGTTCTGGGGCAACATTGTGCATCACCAACGCGGACGGCAGATAAATTACTTGCCAACCTAACTCTAATGCTAATTCTGTGGCGCGCAATTCTTCATTTGACAGCAACTTTTTGCCGACTCTACCGAGTTTGACATCGAAGCCGCCAATTTGTTCGAGAAAAGCGCGCCGGATTGAGTAGTTTACACCCCTGGGAGTCAAACCGGCAGCAGTTACATACACGCAAGTATCGCCTAAATCGTAAACTCCCAAATTCTGGGCCAATCCGGGCGACAGCCAGTCTGGCGGGGAGACTCCAGCAGGCCACAGCAAGTTAACTTTGCCGCCGGCTATGGCTAGTTTTTGATTGCTTTGATAAGCCGCGTGCAGCACCCTGAGCCAATTCGGCTCAGCAATAGCGTCGTCATCGAGATAAGCCAATATTTGGCTACGAGCTGCCTTTGCGCCAGTGTTCCGGGCTACTGACAGACCGATTTCGGGTTCCCATACGTACTTGAGCCGTCGATCGCCTAGTCTCGCTTCTACCACCTCACGGGTGCGCGAAATCGAACTTTCGGCAGTCGCATAATCGCTAGAACCGTTATCGACTATTACTACTTCAAAGTTGTCGGGAAAATCCTGTACCAGCAAGCTGTCGATCGCCCCAGCTAAATAGGCGGCGCGATTGTGGGTGCAAATAATCGCTGATATCTGAGGATGCTTTGGCATAAATAACAGCTTGGGAAATACTGGGCATTGGGCATTGGGCATTGGGCATTGGGCGAAGCGAAGCGGAGGCATTGGGCATTGAGCATTGGGAATAGTTTCAGCTTCTTGCTTCTTCTACCTGAATTGCGAATTAGTAGTACCTCACTTGAAAAGAAAACGGCTATGCTTGGAAGCTCGATCGACTGACTCTGATATAGCCTTTCTCAGAAAGATCAGGTACGCATCGGGGATATGGCATCGGGGATATGGCATCGGGGATATGGCATCGGGGATATGGCATCGGGGATATGGCATACCTCACTTTTTTGAGAACCGCTATATTGTCCCATTAATGCTATTATCGCCTTAACATAATTGGCAATCAAATAACCAATAACCAATAACCAATAACCAATAACCAACAACCAATAACCAACAACCAATAACCAATAACCAACAACCAACAACCAATAACCAACCATAAATGACTAAAATAATCTTAGTAACTGGGCCGGCCCGCAGTGGCAAAAGTGAATGGGCGGAAACTCTGGCTGAGGGTTCTGGAAAACAAGTAATCTATGTGGCTACCGGCTTGGTTGATGAAGCGGATTTGGAGTGGGTTCGTCGCCTCGAACAGCACCGAAATCGCCGTCCAGTTAATTGGAAAACTCTCGAAGTGCCGATCGAATTACCGACAGTTGTGCGCGCCGGTCAACCGTCGGATTGCTTATTAATTGATTCCCTGGGAACTTGGACAGCAAATCTTTTGGAACAAGAAGCGGCAGTTTGGGCGACTACGCAGCAAGATTTGCTCGCTAGTTTGAAGTCAACGGCGGCCGATGTAATTTTTGTAGGAGAAGAAACCGGATGGGGTGTTGTGCCTGCTTATCCGGCGGGGCGGCTGTTTCGCGATCGCCTCGGCACTCTCGTCCGCCACATCGGGGCGATCGCCGATGCTGTTTATCTCGCTACCGGAGGTTACGCCTTAAATCTCAGCACTTTGGGTACGCGACTGCCACTAGCCAAGAATTAATCAGCCGGAAGTGCGATCGACTTTCTGAGAAAAAATCCAGGTTTCCCGGTAGACAATTTTAGCTAAAAATTAGGTATAATTCTAACCAAGATTGAAAACTCAAAACTTACATAAATTACTCCAAGGAACTACTCTATTGGGAAACCCACACCACAATTGGACACTAAAAATAGCCAAGTTTTGAAAATATGTAAAATATAAAATGCCTTTTTGGATAGAGTGTAGGTTTAAAGTTTAAAGTCTAAAATTGCTAATCAATTGCAGGATTGACTAAAAGTTATGGCATCCAATAATGAAGTGAGAAAATATATTGCTTACTGGTTTCAGTTAGGCAAAAAAGTATTAATTCGCAACGGTTCCGCAGCGCTGCTACCAAAATCGGTAATTGCGGGCGATCGCTACAGCAACGAATTTGAAGACTGCTGGCAAAAAATCATCTCCCCCGACAGCGGAGACTGCTACCTGGAAGGCACAAACGAAACAATTGCCGAACTACTGACATCAGGATGGGAAATCAGTCCCTGCGCCCGCTGCGCCATGCCCGTAGTCTTTCACGAAAACGGAATGCCGCCGGAGTCCTGTCCCTGTCACGACTTAGCGAACTGGCCCAATACTGAAATGCCCCAACCTCGATCGCCCGTCAGTACAAAATCACAACTTTCAGGCATTCGCGATCGACTCCAGAGAACCGGCGGGGAGTAAAGAGGGGGAGATTGGGAGATTGGGAGATTGGGAGATTGGGAGATTGGGAGATTGGGAGAGGGGGTGGCCAGAAACCGGGTTTTTCTCTAAAATATTTCGTTACAACCCTAGATCCAGTAAAAAACCCGGTTTCTTTGGTCATAGCGCATAAGTCTTGGACTCCGCTTCGCCCAATGCCCAATGCCCCATGCCCCATGCCCCATGCCCCATGCCCCATGCCTTCGGTTTTCTCTATCTAAAAGCAGTGGTGAGAAGGCGACAAATTGTTACAATTAGTTTACAATGCTTCACACTAGGTCTGAGTTTATGGATGTCAAGACAGTATCGCCAGCCACCCCGCTAACTTACTCAAATTCAGGGACTCACACTGCACTCGGCAATCTCCAAGAGGTAGAAACCGTTCCCCTGCAAGCAATACAAGTAGAACTAGAGACAGTGGCGGTGACTCCCGAACCGCTCAAATCAGCCAAAGATATCGCTTACGAGTTGGCAGGAGAAGCCGTGCGCTACGATCCAGTGGCGATCGCAGCCCAGTATCGCGATCGTCCCCTGCAAGTCTGGGGACGGCTGTCGAGTGTTGTTTGGACATTTTTTAGCTTTGCCCTCAGTTTGTGGTGGGACAAAAAAAGAGGGCGCACCGCAGCCAACCAAAAGCGCCGCGCCGCCCGCCTGCGAGACATTCTCAGCCAACTCGGCCCAGCTTTCATCAAAATCGGACAAGCACTCTCCACCCGCCCCGACTTAGTACCCCCCGCATATTTAGAAGAACTAACAACGCTGCAAGACCAATTGCCAGCATTTCCCAACGAAGTAGCATATCAATTTATACAAGAAGAATTGGGCGCACCCCCCAACGAAATTTACGCCGAAATCACCGCAGATCCGATCGCAGCAGCATCCCTCGGACAAGTCTACAAAGGGAAACTCAAAACAGGGGAAATCGTCGCCATCAAAGTACAGCGACCGGGTTTAGCCGAAAACATCGGCTTAGATATTTATATCCTGCGGCGCGTCGCAGTTTGGGCACAAAATAACTTCAAAATAATTCGCAGCGATTTAGCAGGAATTATGGACGAGTTGGGCGAGCGCATTTACGAAGAAATGGATTATACCCACGAAGGACAAAACGCCGAACGCTTTGCCGAACTTTACGGGAATTTGAAGGATATTTACGTTCCCAAAATCTACTGGGAATATACCCGCCGTCGCGTCTTGACAATGGAATGGATCACCGGCGTCAAACTCACTAATTTGGAAGCCGTCAAGGCTCAAGGAATCGACGCTCCTTACTTAATTGAAGTGGGGGTGCAGTGTTCCCTCAGACAGCTTCTAGAACACGGTTTTTTTCACGCAGACCCGCATCCCGGCAATCTTTTGGCAACTCCTGACGGTCACTTGGCTTATCTCGATTTCGGGATGATGAGCGAAGTAAAACCTTATCAGCGGTACGGCTTGTTGGAAGCTGTGGTGCATTTGGTAAACCGCGACTTTGAAGGTTTAGCTAGAGATTATGTCAAGTTAGAATTTTTGACACCGGATACCGATTTAACGCCAATTATTCCAGCTTTGGCCGGCGTGTTTAACAATGCTTTGGGTGCTAGCGTTGCCGAACTCAATTTCAAAAGCATTACTGACGAACTTTCGGCGGTGATGTACGAATATCCTTTCCGAGTTCCAGCTTACTATGCTTTGATTATTCGATCGCTCGTCACCCTAGAAGGGATTGCGATTAATGTCGATCCAGAATTCAAAGTGCTCAGCAAAGCCTATCCTTACGTAGCAAAACGGCTGTTGAGCGACCCCGCACCGGAATTGAGAGCATCTTTGCAAGATTTATTGTTCAAACAAGGCGAATTCCGCTGGAACCGCTTAGAAAACTTACTGAACAATGCCCGCGAAAGCGACGATTACGATGTCAGCAAAATCCTCAACCAAGCGTTAGAGTATTTATTTTCTCAGAGAGGAGATTTCATTCGCGATCGGATTGTTGTTGAATTGGTAAAAAGTCTCGACACACTTTCCAGCAAAGCTTTTGATAATGCCAAAGCAGTTGTCGGCGAATGGTTTGGAGTCAAAGCGAGTCTACCCGTTGTTTCACCAACCGAACAACAAAACTTGGAACATATCAAGCGAATTTGGGATATTTTGCAATCAACTCCGGGTTTTGACAGCATGAAAGTATTGCAGCTAATTCCGCAGTTATTAGTAAAACCAGAAGTGCAGAACATGGGCCAGCAAGTCGTAGGCGGTTTAGCTCAAAGAGCAGTTGCTAGGTTAATTAGGGAGTTTTTGCTTTCCGAGAAACCGGCAGCAATTCCTGAGAGTGCAGCTTATCCTAAAACTTCGCCTCAGTTGTCTTTACCTGCTGCTAAGTAGTGAGATTGGGAGTTGAGATCCGCAGATGTTAGCGGATGAACAGGGATGAATGCAGATATAATTATATCTGCATTCATCTGTTCGAGTATTTCAGTAACTACTGAAGTTTAAATCCTTTAGCAGCTAATTGTTGGCGGAGACTTTGAATGATGACGCTATCGACCGTATTCTCGCCTTTATTGGCACTAGCTTTACGTTGTTGTTCAACATATTCATTTCGCTTTTGAGACAATTCGCGAATCGTCTTTTTAATGCTCTCCCTTTCGGCTTTCTTAGCAGCTACATATGCTTTTTTTTCGGCTAAAGCCATACTACGCATCACTTCTGGCAAAGCATCATTGGAGAGTGACTCAATTGTAACTCTGCCGTTTTCGAGAGCATCTAGCAAATCCCAAGAAGCATTATCATAGTATTCAGAAGCTTTGGAGCTACTGCGCATCACCAAATTTCCGCCAGCATTACTATCTTCAACTGCTTGACGCTGTTGTCCTACTTTGCCT
Organism: Microcoleus sp. A2-C3; assembly: GCF_036706065.1. Lineage (NCBI taxonomy): Bacteria > Bacillati > Cyanobacteriota > Cyanophyceae > Oscillatoriales > Microcoleaceae > Microcoleus > Microcoleus sp. A2-C3. Next base: position 75,574 of record NZ_JAUBVX010000017.1, read on the forward strand.
TCTCTACCATAGGGAATGTAGGTTTGATTTAGTTTAGTGTTAAATGTCGAAATCTGGTCGTCGAAAGGGGATTTAATTACCACAATTGCTTGATTTTGATTGATATTAAAGTGACTGCCTTTTGCTACAGTAGCTCCAGATGCCCAAAGTTGTCGCTCCTGACTTTCCGCTGAACCACAGTAAATAGTATTAACGAGAGTATCTCCTTTCACAGCAAGATTGACAGATTGAGTCCAAACAATTGGGCCTTGATCGAAGGGTTCATTACCCGCAATAAAAATCACGCGAAAATCAGCAGGATCTTTACTCCAGTTTAATTGTTGCATGGCGGAGCGAATTACCCAGCCAGCATATTCTTGGCCGCCATTAGTTTTGATACTAAATAGCTTTTCGGAAACTACATCTAATTCAGGAGTAAATCCAGTTAACAATCTGACAAAACCTTCCTCAGAAGGTAAGCTGTCATTACCATAATGGTAGAGAGCGACTTGTAACTCTGGCACTTCGCCATCTTTGGTGACTTTAGTTAAAAAATTCACAATTTGCCAAAGTTGATTGCGAGTCTGGTCAATCAGTCCATCCATGCTATTACTAGAATCTAAAAGGATGGCAATCTGAATTTTAGCTTTGGCGAAAGCGGCTGTGGGAAAACACAAAATACTTAGGGTTAAAGCTGTAGTGAATAAAAATCGAGCTAGTTTCTGCATGGATTTTTCCCTATGAAATTATTTTTTATCTAATTATAGTCAGTGATAATAGAGATTTAGTTCCTGGTCTCAAGTAATTTATAACAATATTTTACATTTGGGTTCGATTCATTACATAACTTATCAACTCCGATCGAAGAAACCGGGTTTTTACCGAATTTGTGGACTGCAACGCGTCTTTTGGTAAAAAACCCGGTTTCTGGTCATTCATGGGTAACTCAGACCAAAGAAACCGAGTTTTTTACCAAATCTGCGGACTGCAACGAAGTCTTTTCGCAAAAACTTGGTTTCTGGGCATCCATGCGTAAGTCCTAATTTAAGCTGCTACTGTAGCTGGTGACAGAGACTTGCTATAATTGACGTGCCCCAGATCGTTCATCATGAAGTATCCCCTTCACACCCAATCTCAGCCCGTCGTTGGCGAAGCAGCAAAAAAGCTAATAGAACCGATCGAATCCGGTCGAGCCATCACCAATCAACCTGTCCTCAACCTTGCCAAACGGATTGCGGCTCGTCGTCGCTAAGCCAAGAAGAATGCCCAGTCAAAAATTTGAAGGAATCGACTTTTCCCAGATTCCAATCGAACCTCTTACCCCTGAACTTATGAACCGAGAACAGGGGTTTCGCTGTCTCACAGGAGAATTTGTTACTTAAGGATCGTAAATCTCAAATCTCAAAGCTCAAATCGATCGAAGTAATTTACGTAAGTTTACAAAATCATGTCACTTTTTATCGCCAACAGGGCGATCGGGGTGTTTTATTCTTTGAGTTAAAGCAGACAACAAGCTGTTCAGAATGTTCGGATTTAAACCACAAATGTGCGATATCAGCCAACTAGGAATACTATTGTACCGCATCTGCGATACAATTATAATTTATGCCTTTAGGAAAAGAAAATGGTAAAAGGTAGCTGCCTTTGCGGTCAGATTGAATATGAGGTAGAACTAATTCCGGAGAAAACATTTAATTGCCACTGTTCTTTCTGTAGGAAGGCTCATGGTTCTGCTTTTGTAACAGTAACTCTTGCAAAAGGGAATACACTCAAAATCACAAAAGGTGAACATTTATTCAAAGAACACAAAAACGATTTGGGTGGCTTTAGAGCATTTTGCTCAAACTGCGGAACAAGGCTAATGAATTATCCGCAAGATAAATCGTTGTATCTTGCGATTGTTCTTTCCACAGTTGATACCCCCATAGACTTCCGTCCTTCGGCTCATGTAAATGTGGAGTCTAAAGCGACTTGGAATGAACCTTATGATGGCATCCCGTCGTTTCAAGGCCTACCTGATGGGGCCTTATAAACAAGGCATAATCAAATCCTCAGACAAGGAGACGATCTAATCAAGCCTGCGAGGGAACTCGTGAATGCTGAATTTTTAGAGGTAGAATTAGTGTTATTACTGTTGGATTAGGGAGTTTATGGTTGTGATAGCAGCACGAGATAACGATCGCTCTTTTACACCGGAAGAGTATTTTAGTTGGGAGGAAAAGCAGCTAGAAAGACACGAACTGATCGATGGTCGGGTTTATGCGATGACTGGTGGCACTAAAAATCATAGTGCGATCGCAATTAATTTCTTGTTGTTAATTCGCCCTCATCTGCGGGGCGGTCGATGCGCTGTTTTTAATTCAGATTTAAAGGTTAACATTCTCAATACACCCAACTACACTTATCCCGATCTAAGCGTGACTTGTGACGATCGAGATAGGGAGCATCCTCTCTATATTACCTATCCCTGTTTAATTGTCGAGGTTTTATCGGATAGCACCGAAGCTTACGATCGAGGGAAGAAGTTTGAAAAGTATCGCCGCAATCCGAATCTGGTTGATTATGTGTTGGTCAGTTCTGATGAAATTGCGATCGATATTTATCATAAAAATGATGCTGGTGAATGGGTAATTCTTAGTTATCGATCGGGCGATATGGTTGAGTTTCAAAGTATCAATCTAAGTTTGCCGATCGAGCAATTATATGAGGAAATTGTTTTCGATATACAGCCCTAGATATACGATTATCATACGTTGGATTTTAGAGGCTATTCTGATAGAGCCATTCGAGCAATAAGATTTTTCAGAGAAGGTAACTTTTGATAAAATTATGTGAGGATTTGGCGGTATGTGGGGTTAATTCCAAAATCTCAAATCTCAAATCGATCGAGGTAATTTCTGTAAGTTTACAAAACTATAAAAGCGTTGATGAGTAAGCAAATAACTAAGAACCAACATTATGTTCCTCAATGCTTGCTTAAGCATTTTGGTTGTGATGCAAAGAAGGGAAAAAGATAAATATATTTGATATCGAAAGATCTGTTGTGAGATATAACCAGTCAGTTAAGGAGGTGTTTTCACAGAACTATTTTTATGGCAAGGACAACAAAGTTGAAACCTTCATGGCTGAAAAAATAGAAGGGCCAGCTTCAAAAATAATAGATAAAATCGTCAATGGGGATTTTAATATAGTTGGTGAAGATACTTTAACTTTGCACAGATTTATCTTATCTCTCTTTTATAGAACACCCGAAGCAAGTGAAAGAGTAAGTGGCTTTGTAAATTCACAACTTGAGTCAATGGTACGCGAGCTTTTAAACTTGAACGGATTTGATCCAGAAGAAGCAAGTGCTGGACGCTTAAAATTATATCCGGATAGCTTAGCTTCTTGCATTACTGTTCAAGGAGTGCTTGATGCTGTATTTTTAAGGGATATGGAATACCATATTATTAAAAATGAAACTGCGTCAGAGTTTTACATATCCGATCATCCTGTATTTATCTACAACTGGTTTTATCGCGAGTTGGAACACCCCGAAGTTACAAGCCTCAATGCGAGCGGGCTTCAAATATTCCTTCCATTGTCCCCCAAAATGACACTTTGTTTATACGATCCGAAGGTGTACAAATATGGACAAAAAAGCTGGGTAACTTGCGTTTCAAATGATAAGGATATTGAAATACTAAATTCTTTTCAAGTTATCAACTCAAATTCAATAATAGGATTTTATTTACAAAAAAATGACGCTCATGTAAAACAATTATGCGAAAGATATAAAAACATAATATTGCATCAGTATGAGAGTGGTATTTTATCAACTTCGGAGGAAGGTAAGGGAAGAAGAAGATCCACCCATTTTGTTTTTACTCGACAAGAAAAGTTAAGGAAAATGCCTTCGTTCATAAAAGTTAAGAAAAAGTTTAGAAGTTACGCATCTTCGTATCAAGAAAGAGATCCTGAGCTACCTGCAAAATATATGGAGTTCAAAAAATTTATAAATGAGCAAAGACAACGCAGTATTCTTGAATTAGACCAAGGAGATGGTTGATGCTTAGAAATTATCCTACAAAATTATTGACAGTAGTCTTGGCATGGTCGATCGCTCACCTACTCGTATAGTAAAATAAGGTGTGTCAGCAATAATTCTCGCTCTTGACCAAGATTAAACGAGCGACGCACCTTACCCTCGATCGCGAGAATAGCTAACCCGGATTTGGTATTACAAACCACAAAAAATGCAAAAAACTCGGTTCCTTAAAGAAACCGAGTTTTTTTATATTCGATCGCCCTCAACCAAACCTACAATTACTACAAGGTCGAAATGCCAGTCAAATCGTTATTTGCTAGTGGATTGCTGGGACTTGCAGCCGGAGTAATTAAGAGGCTATTGTCGTTGGCAGAAGTATTAGCAACTGGGGAAATTGCACTACTAGCGATCATGCCACTTAAAGGAATGATTGGCTGAGTTTGAGCGCTGGTGAGAGAAGTTAACAAGCTCTTTGTGTCGTAGATCAGGAGGTCATCATCGGTTTCGCTAAAGGTCATCATGGTTGGGATTGAACCACGATTTAGCAAGCTATCGTTGGTGGTAGTTTTGACAGGAGTTGCTGTTGCACTACTTGGATTAGTACCTGTTGTCAATGGTTGCAGGCTGAGACTTGCTGGTACAGAAGTCGTGCTTGTTGACAAACTAATTGGTGCCGTTGCTGTTGCTGGATTAGTATCTGTTGTCAATGGTTGCAGGCTGAGACTTGCTGGTACAGAAGTCGTGCTTGTTGACAAACTAATTGGTGCCGTTGCTGTTGCTGGATTAGTATCTGTTGTCAATGGTTGCAGGCTGAGACTTGCTGGTGCAGTAGTTGTGCTGTTTGGCAGACTTGCTGGTGCAGGAGTAGCACTGGATAAGCTAGTGCTAGAACCGCTGTCGATCGCACTTAGAACATCATCACTCTCAACAGGTTCACCGGTTAAAGAATCCGTATTCGAGGGAGTATTGAAGGCTGCGGGTAGCGGGCCTCCGGGAGTGATGGATATAAAGCGAGAACTGTCGATCGCACTAAATTGAGTATCTTTCAGCCAAGCTAAGTGTTCGCCGGTGCCTGCGATGCTGATTAAGGCATCGTTAGTATAATTTTCACCGCCTTGAACGATTTGCAATTGGTCAAAAGTGAGGTCTTGTGCGAGTCCGAGGTAATCGCGATCGGCTTGGAAGTAGAAAATGTTATCCAGTCCCGAATTTGGTGATATCACAAATATGTCGGAACTCATGCCTCCAATCAGCGTATCTTGGCCGTTGCCACCTTTGAGGATGTTGTTGCCTTCGCCGCCGTAGAGGCTGTCATCGCCATCGTTGCCGTTGAGACTGTCGTTGCCGCTGCCACCATTTAAGAAGTCGTTGCCATTACCGCCGTCAAGGGTGTCATCGCTGCTGCCACCATCGAGGCTGTCATCGCCTTCGTTGCCCAACAGATTGTCGCTGCCGGCTTCTCCGGTTAGCAAGTCGTTGCCGCAACCGCCGTCAATGGTGTCGCGGCCCGCGCCGCCCAGCATCGTGTCGTCGTCGCATTCGCCGAACATCAAGTCATCGCCGTTGCCGCCTCCCATCCAGTCGTTGCCGCTGCCGCCGACGAGGGTGTCGTCGCCAGAATCGCCGGTGATGGTGTCGTCGCCGGAGTCGCCGACAACCAAGTCGTTGCTGGCCCCGCCGTCCATCAAGTCAGTTTCGTCGCCACCGTAGAGGGTGTCTTCGCCAACTTCGCCTAACATCGTGTCTTGCCCTTGACTGCCAAACATTAAGTCGTTGCCGGCCCCGCCGAAGAGTTTGTCGTCGTCCATGCTGCCGTCGATTTTGTCGTTACCAGCGCCGCCGATTAATTGGTCGTTGCCGGTACCGCCGAACAGTTCGTCATTGCCAGCGCCGCCGTCGATGCTGTCGTAGCCGGAACCGCCGTCGATTTTGTCGTTGCCGGCTTCTCCGAGAATGGTGTCGTCGTCTTCGTTACCCCAAATGTTGTCGTTGCCCGCGCCGCCGTTGATGAAGTCATCGCCTGCTTGCGCCCAAATGTTGTCGTTGCCGTCGCCGCCGGAAATCGAGTCTCCGCCGGAACCGCCATCGATGTTGTCGTTGCCGGTTTGTCCGAGGATGGTGTCGGCTGCATCTCCGCCGTAAATGTCGTCGTTGCCGCGGCCGCCGTCGATCGAATCTTGGTCTTCGCGGCCATAGATTTCGTCGTCGCCGTCGTTGCCGAATACGGTGTCGCTGCCGGTTCCGCCATCGATGAAGTCGTTGTCTTCGTTACCTTCGAGGCTGTCGTTGCCGGATTGACCGAAAATGCGATCGACTCCTTCACCACCAGACAAAGTATCGTTGTTCGCGCCGCCGTCGATGTAGTCGTCGCCGCCGTCGCCTGTGGCGATATCGTTGCCGTCGTTGCCGTAAATGCGATCGCGCCCTTCACCGCCACTCAAGCTATCATCGCCTGCGTTGCCTTCTAGGTAGTCGTCTCCGTTGTTACCGAAGAGGGTGTCAGTACCGATTTGTCCGAAAAGTCGATCGTCCCCTTCGCCACCATCCAGGCTGTCGTTGCCGGCTTCACCTCGGAGAATGTCATCTCCGGTTTGTCCCAACAGCGTATCGTTGTCATCGCCGCCCCAGAGTTCGTCATTGTCGGCATTGCCTTCTAAAAGGTCATCGCCTGCGCGGCCGTACAATCGATCGCGGCCGTCATTGCCGAAGAGGGTATCGTTCTCAGTACCGCCGTCAACCATGTCGTCACCGCTACCGCCGGAGAGGGTGTCTTTACCCGCTTCACCGTAAAGGCTGTCGCTGTCATCGCCACCGTCGAGAATGTCGTCGCCGAAACCGCCGAACAGGGTATCGCTGCCGGATTCTCCCAGCAAGCTGTCGCCGTCGTCGCCTCCCCAGAGGGTGTCGCTGTCGTCGCCGCCGAGGATTGTATCGAGGCCTGCTTGTCCGTAAAGGCGATCGCGCCCTTCATTGCCCTGTAGCAAATCATTCCCCAAACCGCCGTCGGCAATGTCATCGCCGCGACTGCCGAGAACCGTATCATCACCAGCCTGTCCGAACAAACTGTCATTATTTTCGCCACCGTCTAGGAAGTCGTTACCGTCGCCGCCTTCGAGGGTGTCATTTTCGCTACCACCATCGAGGGAATCGTTACCTAGTTCGCCAAACAGTCGGTCAGTTCCTGAGTTGCCTTCGAGGATGTCATCGCCACCGCCTCCGTAGAGGGTGTCGCTGTCACCTTGACCGAGAAGGGTATCGTTGCCTTCGCCCGCCAACAGCGAGTCATTGCCGGAACCGCCTTCTAATAAGTCATCGCCAGCTAGGCCTTCGAGGGTGTCTTTGTCGTTCCCGCCGTAGAGACTGTCATTGCCATCGCCTGCATTCAGGATGTCATCGCCGTTTTCGCCGTAGAGGTAATCATCGCCAGATTGGGCGGACAAAGTATCATTGTCTTGGCCTCCCCAGAGATAGTCGTTGCCACTGCCGGCATCGAGGAAGTCTTTGCCGTTGTCGCCGTAGAGACTGTCGTTGCCTTCGGCTGCGTAGAGACTGTCGTTGCCAGATTCCCCAAACATTTTGTCATCGCCAGTTCTACCGAGTAAAGTGTCGTTGTCTTGACCTCCATAAAGTAGGTCATTGCCACTTCCGGCATCGAGGAAGTCTTGGCCGTCGGCACCTTCGAGGGTGTCGTTGCCATCGCCTGCATCAAGGCTGTCGTTGCCAGCTTCTCCAAACAGCTTGTCATTGCCGGCTTGGGCGAATAAAGTGTCCTCGCCTTGGCCTCCCCAGAGATAGTCGTTGCCGATTCCGGCATCGAGGAAGTCTTTGCCGTCGCCGCCGTAGAGACTGTCGTTGCCTTCGGCTGCATCGAGGCTGTCGTTGCCACCTTCGCCGTAGAGGTTATCATCGCCGGCTTTGCCGAGTAAGGTGTCATCGTCTTGGCCTCCCCAGAGTTGGTCGTTGCCAATGCCAGCATCCAGGAAGTCTTTGCCGTCGCCACCGTAGAGGTTGTCGTTGCCTTCGGCTGCATCAAGGCTGTCGTTGCCACCTTCGCCAAACAGGTTGTCGTCGCCTTCTTTTCCTAGGAGGATGTCGGCATCGTCGCCACCGTAAAGGTTGTCGTTGCCGTCGCCTGCATCGAGGGTGTCTTTGCCGTCACCACCGTAGAGGTAGTCGTTGCCGATGCCTGCGTCTAGGTTGTCGTCGCCTGCATCGCCGCTGAGGGTGTCGTTGCCGGCTTCGCCGTAGAGGGTGTCTTTGTCGTCGCCGCCGAACATTTCGTCGTCGCCGATGCCGCCGTATATGAGGTCGGTGTCTCCTTCTCCGTAGAGTTTGTCGTTGTCGCTTTCGCCGTAGATTGTGTCTTTGTCGTCGCCGCCGTAGATGTAGTCGTTGCCGGCACCGCCTTCGAGGCTGTCGTTGCCTGTTTCGCCGTAGATTGTGTCGTTGCCGTAGCCCGCGTCTCCGGCTACGGTGTCGTCATCGCTACCGGCGTAGATTAGGTCGTCGGCATCGCCACCTCGGATGTAGTCTCGGCCTGCTTCGCCGTAAAGGGTGTCTCGGCCTTGGTTGCCGTAGATGCTGTCGCCGCCGTCGCCTCCGTAAATTTCGTCGTTGCCGAATTCGCCGTAGAGTTTGTCGTCGCCTCCGAGTCCGTTGATGCGATCGTCCCCAGCATCTCCAGTGATAACGTTAACGCTATCGTCGCCGGTAATATCATCGTTGTGAGTGGAACCGGCGACATTTTCGATGCCGGAAATTTGGTCTCGGTCGCCCCAACCGTCGGTAGCATCGCCTGTTTGTAAGTTGACAGTAACGCCGTTGGGGTCGCGGCGGTAGCTGAGAATGTCGATGCCTTCTCCGCCGTAGAATGAGTCATTGCCGGCATTGCCAATTAATAAATCGTTGCCTTCTAATGCCCAAATTCGGTTATCTTTTTCGTTGCCAATCAAGATGTCTTCAAAGCGAGTACCGATGATATCTTCGAGATTTCTCAGGGCATCGGTAGTGCCAAAACCATCTTTACCAGTACCGGCGGCAATTTCAAAATCCCGTTCGAGTTCGGTGTAGTATTCCGTGGGATTAGCTGCGTTAACAAATTGTTTGAAACGCTGACTGGTGTTGTTTTCGTAGTCGCTACTTTCGTCAATATTAACGATAACGCCGCTGGGAGAATTGATGTAGTTAACGAGGTCGATTCCTTCGCCGCCGTCAATTAAATCATCGCCGATTTCTCCGATTAACGAGTCGTTCCCGGTGCCGCCGTAAAGTTCGTCATTGCCAGCATTGCCGTTGAGGGTGTCGTCGCCGGCTTGTCCTAAAAGTACGTCATCGTCGGTGCCGCCAAACAGAGTATCTTTGCCATCGCCACCATCGATGAAGTCTTGGCCTTGACTGCCGAAAAGGTAGTCTTCGCCAGCTTGTCCGTAAATATCGTCATCGTCGGCACCTCCATCAATGATGTCTTGGCCGTCGCCGCCTTCGAGCCAGTCATTGTTTTCGTTACCGGAGATGACATCGTTGCCACCTTGTCCGTAAATTACGTCATCTCCGGTATTGCCGGAAAGCGAGTCTTGGCCGTTGCCGCCATCGATGAAGTCATCGTCTGCGTTGCCTTCTATGGTGTCGCTGCCGTCTTGTCCGTAGAGGATGTCGTCGCCTTCGTTGCCTTGGATGAGGTCGCGGCCGCTGCCACCTTCGGCGTAGTCTTCGCCTGCGTTGCCTTGGATGAAGTCGTTGCCGGATTGGCCGTAGAGTTTGTCGTTGCCTTCGTTGCCGTAGAGTTGGTCGTTTTCGCTGCCGCCGTCGATGATGTCATCGCCTTCGCGGCCGTAGAGAATGTCGTTGCCGGCGTTGCCGTAGAGGAAGTCGCTATCGATGCCACCATCGAGGATATCTTCGCCTTCGTTTCCTTCTAGGGTGTCGCTGCCTGCTTCTCCGTAGAGTAGGTCGTTGCCTGTTTCGCCGTAGAGTTTGTCGTCGTCGTTACCACCGTAAAGTTTGTCGTTTTCGCTGCCGCCGTACAGCAAATCTTTGCCGTTTTCTCCTCTTAATTCATCGTCTCCTTCTTCGCCTCGGAGTTCGTCATTGTCCTCGCCGCCGTAAAGGAAGTCATTGCCAGTTCCGCCGTACAGCAAATCTTTGCCATTTTCTCCTCTTAATTCATCGTCTCCTTCTTCGCCTCGGAGTTCGTCATTGTCCTCGCCGCCGTAAAGGAAGTCATTGCCAGTGCCACCGTAAAGAGAATCGTTGCCGTTTTCTCCTCTTAATTCATCATTTCCCTCTTCGCCTCGGAGGTCGTCATTGTCATCGCCACCGTAAGCTGTGTCTTCACCAGTACCACCGTAAAATTTGTCGTCTCCTCCTTGTCCCCGAAAAAGATCGTTTCCGCCTTGGCCGTAGAAGATATCGCTGTAGTCACCGCCAGTCATTTCATCAGCAAAATTTGAACCGCTGACAATTTCGATATTGCCAAGGATATCTTCTGTACCGAAACCATCACTGACTTTATAAACATCAGAACCTAAAATTTTGTCTGCCAAAACACTAACGCCACTCTCGCTATTAGAGTAATCAGCGGTGTCTTCATTCCCCTCGCCACCATCTAAAATATCATAACCGACACCCCCTATTAAAACATCTTTCCCTCCATTACCTCTAAGAACATCATTCCGAGATAATCCAGACAATATATCATTTGATTCTCCTCCTTCAAGCCAATCATCATCTTTGGTGCCAATGGCAGAATTTTCTGCTTTAATTGGTTCGTTAGGAAAGTAGTATCCTTTAGGATAAAACTCCTGAAAATTTTTATTAACCCCCTGCTTAAGAGTTGGATTGTTTAAATACTTTCCAAAATCATGTTGAGAAATTCCCTCTTGATATGCTGTCACACCAGCATCAAATAGGACTTTAAATTTGTCAATGAAAAAATCATTATCAAATTGAAGTTTGGTAACTGGATCGTTCTCATTCTTGATATTGTAATCATTTTCTCCATTAAATGTCTCAAGACCACCTACAGCAAGGTATTTTGTTGGAGAACCTAAAGCAAAAACTCTTGTGTTTTTATTTGAGACATTCTCACCCATATCTTTCAAGGCATCTTCAAAAAAGAAATTTCCCTGAGAGTAGCCAATCGTAGTTAAAGAATAATTGGGCTTTTTAAGGTCTGACTTAACAGACTCTATCCACTTCTCATTGAGGTTGTCATTGCTCATCTTTGTTCCACTAAACCAAAATTGACTAAAAGCCTCTTTGGCGTCTTCTGGTAATGCTGCAATTACGCCCTCATAAACCGCATTGGCAACTTTGATGATTGGTACATTCTTAAAAATCGGTAGATCGGTGACAACTGTGATTACTGTGTCAATGATAGCCTTGGAAAAGTCAGCATCTTCAAGTGGGTTCTTTCCACTTATAATACCATCAAAAACTGGTGCAAATGTCTCTAGAATTTTTTTTATCTGGTCATTAAATTTATACTTATCAAAATATTCTTGCCATGCTGAACCATATTGCTGAACCATATTTCCCAGCAGATTTTGAACATTATTGAATGCCGCATTATAATTTCCTTCAGCTTGGTTTAGCTGATTTTGAGCTGAATCAAAATTGCCTTGCAAAACATCGGTTATAGCTCCCCCTAGATTAGTAATTGCTTGTTGTACGCTGTTAAATACCTTTTGAGCGTCCTGAAATATCTTCTCCTCATCGATCATTTTTGTTTCTAGAATGGCAAGATCAGAGATGCCTTGTATCAAACCTTTAAGACCATTTTCTAGTATGCCATCAGCATCTAATCCAGCAGTTTCTTGCAAAAATTTAAGGGCTTCATTAGTATTTGACCACTTCACAGAAGAGGATTTTTCAATGATTTCATCAGCAGAAGTCTTACCACCTAAACTGCTTAATCCAAAGACTAACAATCCTATTGATAAACCTCTAACAATTGGTAAACCAATATCAACAACCAAATCTCCTGTTTTGTCAGACTCATTGTAGAAATGCTGATACTGAATGCTTCCTGAAAAGGTTTCATTGCCAAATATTATTTCTTGGTTGTCAGATAAACGCAATTTGTCGCTAAGTTCTTTAGCTTGATCGAGGTATTCTTGTTCCGTAGTCCAAAGACCATTAATAAAAAGAGTTAAGGAGCGACCGCTATCTTCTACTTGTTGTTCAAAAACAGGTTTCAAGTTGAAAGAATTGTTAGAAGTCATGGTTTTATTCTCCAAGAGTAGATACAATGTGTGCTGAAAATTGACAAAAAGACTCCGCCGACACGCACAGACGTGTCACATTCACCGAATTTGCTCGCCTAAAAATTAGGGTCGATCGCCCTTCAAGTCAGTTAAGGTATTGTGAAAAACTTCGTGAAGCTAAGCTATCCCCCAGGGAATCGCCCGCCAACACCGCAAACAACCGTTAAAGCCAGATTCAAAATCCATAGATTAATGCACCCCCTGAAATTAATAAATTCGATCGCGCCACAGGATTTATGCGCCGCCAGAAACCGGGTTTTTTGCGAAATTATGCGCTGTTAGCAGGAGATTCTGCGAAAAACCCGGTTTCTTGAGCTTGGTGCGTAACTCCTTACTTATCTATCAGGACTAACTCGGTAGTTTTATGCAAAACTCTACGGTTTTTTTTGTAAAGCTTTGTAAAGACTGCGTGAAAGCACGGAAAGAGTTGGTTTTGGGAGTTGAAGGGCGATCGACCCAACCGCCTAACTGTCCCTCATACTTATCTATCAGGACCGACTCGGTAGTTTTATGCAAAACTCAACTTTTTTTTGGCAAAGTTTTGTAAAGACTACGTGAAAGCACTGCAAAAAGCGGATTTTGGGAGTTGAAGCGCGATCGAATAATGCGCTTTCCCCCCAGCCCGGTAGGTAATTAATTACCTCCCGGACTTTCGGACTGCGGGATTGCGCGATCGACTTCGTTGTGCGAAAAATAGCCCCAACTGCCTAACTGTCTCGTACATGTACTTATCAGGGCTAACTCGGTAGTTTTATGCAAAATTTCAATTTTTTTTCAGAAATTCTGTAAAGACTGCGTGAAAGTACCGAAAGAGTTGGTTTTGGAAGTTGAAGGGCGATCGACCCAACCGCCTAACTGTCCCTCATACTTATCTATCGGGGCCGACTCGGTAGTTTTATGCAAAATCTCACTTTATTTTTCAGAAATTCTGTAAAGACTCCGTGAAAGCATCGAAAAGAGATGGTTTCGGGAGTTGAACGGTCTTTGGGCTTCGCAAATGCAGTTCCCCACAAGGATATTTTAGGTTTGATCTCTTGCTGGTCTTGCATTCGTGGGGATTCTCAACGGATGTTTTGAATCTGACCAGAATCGGCTTGGGATTCATGACCATAATTAAACACAAAAAAATCTGAAGCTGGAAAATTCCAACTTCAGACTTTTACTAACTCCCCGGGTAGGATTTGAACCTACGACCAATCGGTTACACTTATCCCAACGTTTCCGAAGGGCGTGGACTATTTCATCATCCCTAGAACGCAGATTTAATATCTGTCGCGGGATGTCGGGCGCTGTGAGATTTATTGGTTAGGCTCCTCATCTCTAGTCTCTGCACCTTTATGGCTACTTGTGGTCTAAACCACTGCCTTTCGCCAGACTTGGCTCAAGATTGCCGCCACCCGAAGTGCTGCGGTTTCCTTGAATTCACCCGATTTTTCAGTACCCGTTACCGGATAAAGCTGCTATGTCACTAGGGCTTTTGGTTAATACCAAAGGCTTGCATTCATTACAGCCGATCGCTCTGCCACTGAGCTACCGAGGATTGCGTGGTTTTCGTCACCCACATTTACTAATAGTAGCTGAACCGATTCGATTTGGCAAGGCCTTTTGCAAACTTTTTTTTTTCTCATACACCAAGCGGGTTTAGGCCGCTAATGCAGCCCCATTCTCATTCTGGCGAGGCGCTGCTGCGATTCTGGATCGAGGGAATTGGACAGAAAGCGACTGGAGTTGTGTTTTCGGGATTTGTGCTGGCGCTCGCTGCGGCGGGCGGTGGATTCTACGTCAGCCGCTAGTTGTTCGGCGGACATCCATTCGGCGCCGTAGCCGACTACTGTCAATTGCTGCGCTCTGTCTGAGGTGGCGACAATCATGCGCCCTTTACCTTTGATCGATCGCAACTCATACCGCAAATTAGCACAAGACTTTTCAATATAAGTATCTGCTGTCTGACCGAAGTCAGTGTAGTGCACTGATAAATTTTTAGTAATAATTTCTTTAACGCTGGGAGTATCTCGATAGTGAGCGTCAAACACGAGTCGAGCCTCAAAATCTTGAACGGCGCTGTAGTTAACTAAAACCTCAATTAACTCACGGCGAGCTGTTTCGAGTTCGTCGCGATCGCGCTTCTCTCGGAGTCGAGGCCACAGTCCAATCATGTTATAGCCGTCTACAAGTAACACTGCTTGCGATATATAGGTTGACATGGTTCAAGGCTGAAGATCTCCAGCAGATATAGGACGTTATTTGCATTGTTCATCAAAGCTTTTGTTGCATTTTATTACAGATCGTAGATTGATTGCTACCTTCGATCGCCATAATTAAACCCCCAAATCCCTAAGTGTCTGGGATGTGGGGGTAATATTTGTGCGATCCTCGAATGCAAGCAACGCGCTCCGTGCGATCGATAAATTGGCCGGCTTATTCGACAGATTCCAGGGATACGGGCGATGGCTTACGCCCCGCTTCGCTACGTACAACGGCCGGCAGAGATACTTTCTCAACCGCAGGAGTACAGCCCAGCCACTGCACCGACAAGTCCGCAAACTGCTGCGGAGGGCCACTCACACAAAAACGAGTCGGCAGCGCCACACCAGCATTCCGCAGCCCCAAAACCTCCAATTCTCTCGCCGCAGCAGCCACCACGCGCACCGCAGGATCGATCAAATTTACCCCAGCAGGCAAGAGCGATCGCAACACGGGAGCCAACAGCGGATAATGAGTACAGCCATAAATCAGCGTATCGATGCGCTGCTGAATCAAAGGAGCCAAATATTCCCGCGCCACCTCAGAAGTATAAGGATCGTGAATCCGATTTTGCTCCACCAGCGGCACAAAAGCCGGACAGCTAACCTGCCATACCCGACAAGAAGCGTCCATTTCCAAAATCGCATTTCGATAAGCATTGCTAGCAGCAGTAGCAGGAGTTGCAATGACTCCGATCCGCTTACCTTGCTGCACCGCAGCCTGCGCCCCCGGCAGAATTACTCCCAGCACCGGAATATCAAACTCAGCCTGCACCATCTCCATCGCCAAAGCAGAACTGGTGTTGCAGGCCATAATCACCATTTTCACATCTTGTTCGACCAGCCAGGCCATAATTTCCCGGACAAAATGTACAATTTCCGACGCCGCGCGAGTCCCGTAAGGCAGTCTCGCCGTATCTCCAAAATAAAGTATTGATTCGTTCGGCAATTGTTTGTATAACTGCGTCAAAACCGTCAAACCGCCCACACCGCTGTCAAAAATACCGATTCTTTGTTGACTGTTGTCTGTTGTCTGTTGTCTGTTGTCTGTTGTCATTAGTTACCAATTCCCAATTACCAATTACCAATTACCAATTACCAATTACCAATGCCCAATTACCAATTACCAATGCCCAATGCCCCATGCCCATTATCTTTGTTGAAGATAAACTAAGATGCCGCGAGCGATCGAAGCGGCCATTTGACTGCGGTAAGCTGGGTCAGAAAGTTTAGCAGCATCCTCAGCACCCGTGACAAAACCGACTTCCACCAAAACAGAAGGCATAGAACTCTTCCTCAAAACATAAAATCTCGCCTGCCGCACCCGGCGGTCAGTCGCTCCCGTCCCATCCAAAATACTGGCGTGAATCACGCGAGCTAAATCTTGTCCGCTATCGAAATAATAAGTCTCAATCCCGCTAATATCCGGGCGACTCATATTAATCGAATTAGCGTGAATGCTGACAAACAAAGTAGCATTCACCCGTGCTGCCAAAGAAACTCTCGGTTCCAGGTCGATTTCGCTGTCATCAGTCCGAGTCAGCACCGCCTGCACTCCCTGCTGTTCCAGTAGCCTCGCCACCTGATAGGAGATATCTAAAACAATCTCCTTCTCTTGAATGCCCTGAATCCCGACTGCACCCGGATCGCGGCCGCCGTGGCCTGGATCGATCGCTACTACGACGCGGCGGTTAGAAGCTTGGGGCAAATCACCCGCTCCGATAGTCCTTCTCGGCAACGGCTGCGGATTTGGATCGCGAGTCACAGGTGGCTGCGCGCTAGCACTCGATCGCAACTGCAAAGACAGCAACTGCGGGTTAGGTCTCGTCACCCTGCCTACCTGTACCCCCGATCGCGGCTGCACCCAAATCACCACAGTCTCCGCGTCTTCCTGACTGGCAGTAAACGATACAGGACTGTTCCCATCGAGCTGAGGAATTTGCCCAGTCAGAGAACTAGAAGCGAGCCGAATCCAGTAAGATTTCGACGACTGATCCCACCCGCTGGTATAGGAGACTTGGCGGTCAGTTCTCACCACAAATTGCGTGCCATTACTGGCTAAATCAATGGACTGAACTCTCGCTAAACTTGCTTGAGCTGGTCTCCCAACAGGTACAGGTTGGGAGCCCGTGAGGATTGGCGGCCTCGTGCCCCCTGGCGATAGCACAACAGAGCCCGAATTGCTCACAGAAGCGCGCCACTGAGTATTAGAACTCTTCATCCGCAAAGTCACGCGGGTAACGGGCGGATCTGTTGGCAGTTGCCGCACTTCAATCTTGTCAACTCCGTACTTGCCGTTCGTTTGAGGCTGTTGGCCGCCCGCGCCCGGAGCTAAAGTAGCTCCTTCAATATCGAGGGTGGCGATGTCCCCGGCCCGACTTTGTTGAAAATTAATTTGGGGGCGCCCGCCCGCAGTGCGGACTAAAAAACCGTCCGCCGTCACCTGAACGTTCTGAACTACAGTCGCTTCAGCAGATTGGGTTTCCGTTGCTGAAGGTTCAACCGATAATCTTTCTCCCCCTGGTTCTGAAATCGGATTTTGAGTTGCTCCCCGCACTGGCGTTGGCAAATCTACTGTCCACTCGCTGGGAGAAATTCCCCGGAATTTTACTTGCTGCGGATCTAGGGTAAATCCGTCTCTGAGTTCGACAACTATTCTGGTGGTATCGTCGTCAAACTGTCCTACTCGCACAGATTCGATCGCTCCTGAGAGCGGTTGGCTGACCGCAGAACGTCCCAGACTCGTCCCCGGTAAGTCGATTACCAACCGCGTGGGGTTGAAAATCAGTTGAGCTTTGGGTTGAACTCCCCCCTCTGTTCTAATGTAAAGCCGGTTCTCTGAAGCATCAAACCGCCAAGATTGCAGTCTCGCTGCTTCGGCGGCTCCAGCGAGCAAAAATACACTTAAGAAACTCGGTAGTAGCCAGTGGAATTTCACGACAGTTTTTTCCTCGTTTGCGTTACTGCTAAAAGGTGGAAGGGTGCCGCTTGCCCGATCGGCTTTCAGCGGTGAGCCATTAGCCGACTGGGGACTTCCGACCGTCAGTTGTTGGCTCTCATTGACTTTATTTATGCGTTAACAGCCTACAAAATGCCCAATCATGGCATTTTGGAACTTGCCCGTATATTTGGGGGCGATCGGTTATAAGCTGACTGAAAAATTGTTGGCACAAGGGAAGGTATTTATTTTTAGGAGCAAAAAACAATGTCTTTCTTGAAGTTAGAAGATACAAGTTATAAGGTCAAATTTTACCAGAAAGAATTGGTTTAAAGCCGGAACCCTGATCGGGGAGAAATTAAAAAAAACTATTCATTACTCCAATCCTCTTCCTTTCAAGTAGAGGTCGCTGTTAACTGTCAACTGTCAACTGAATGAAGGTTCTTCAAGGGAGCGGTTTTATCGCTCTTTAATATTGGCGCAGCTTGTTACGGCAAGGGTAATAATCCGCTTGACTGTTGTGTTTCGTTCTAATTTTTTATACCATACCGACAACTTAACAACCGATCTTGAAAAGAATCCAGATTTTCAAGATTTAGCTGACTTTTGATGGCTACAAAATATTAGTCTCCGACAAAGTGGCATATTTTTGGGGACAAACATTTTTGCTGACAGCTTGACAGTTAAATACAATTACATAGCGTCCCTGCTCTCTTTTTTTCTGGTTTTTTTTACTCATGAATTTTCGGCGATGATCGAAAATTAGTAGGGCGATCGCGATTTTCCTGACACTACGATCGCTAGTCGATGCTGTCAGCAGTAACCGGAGAGTTTTTTCTGTTACCTTTGCGGGCTATGCTTTGTCATTATTAACACTCTTTTTGAGTGCACGATGGACAGCCAGAGCATTGGTTGATTGACGCGGATAAAATTTTGGGCGGCAAATATAGTTAGGGCAGTTGTCAAGTTTTTGGGACAGTAAAAACAGTCGATGGGCTGCTCGATAAAACCTGTAATTTGGTTTGATGACTCGCTTTTCGACTAACTACATAACTTGTATGTATGCTACCAGTTAGAAAAGATACACTATCTTGGCGATTGTGTCAACGAGTGAGGGAAATTCTGTAATACCATACCACCGCGTGCGATCGAATTATCACAACTTTATTTTTGAGCGGGATCGATACCTGCAAGTTATTTTGGTTAATTAGCAACGCACTGCCCGTGTCTAATCAACTGCGCTGCAATTGACTCTTGCCCCTAGCTGCAAAATTCCGGCTCATCCAGTTCAAAATTGCTTGATTTACTTGTTCCGGGCACTCATCCTGGGGACAGTGGCCGGCATTGTCTAATTCCACTAGCTCTACACAATTGGGATTGCATTCGACAAATTGGTGGGGGCGGGCGAACCGAGGGGGAATCATCCGGTCTTGTTTGCCCCAAATTAACAGCATTGGGATTGTGGAATTTCGCAGCACAGTCTTGACACCGGGGCCAACTTGTGCACTTCCTACAGCTTTGAATACAGCGCAGAAGGCACGGGCGGCTCCCCGATCGCCCGCAGGCCCTGCTAGAATTTCCACTAATTCGTCGGTAATAGCTTCCGGGTTGGCGTAGGCAAAGCCAACCCAGCGGCGGACAACCGCAGGCTTGCGGACGAAAGCAAACAGAGGTCTGAGGATGAGCGGAGAAACAAACCAACTTTCTACAGCTTCGATCGCCGGTAACAGCCATCCGGGCACCGCCTCGGCTCGCACAGAGGGGTCTGGGAGGCTAATCATTACCGTACCAGCCACCATGTCCGGGTGAGCGGCGGCGGCGGCCAGACAAATCAGGGAGCCGATCGAATTTCCTGCCAATACTACGGGCTCTTTGATAAAAGTCAGCCAAAAATCATAAACTTGATCGACCCACAAAGACACATCGTAGTTGGCGGGAGCTTTTTGAGAAGCGCCAAACCCCAGCAAATCTAAGGCGTAAACTGTATGGTTTTCGGCGAGTGGGGCGAAATTTTGGCGCCAATGCCCGATCGAAGCTCCAAATCCGTGCAGTAAAATAATCGGGGTGCTTGATGTGGCGGAGGTGATTGGTTTGTCCGCAGAATCGGGAAATGCGATCGCGCCTTGATTTTGTCCCAAAGCTGGCCGTAAATAAGTGTAGCGAGTTTGCCAACCACGCCACACCCAGTCTCGTTGAGTTCCCACCCGTTGGTGCCACAGCAGAGAATTTGTCAATTTTGCCTCAGCTCGTAACATAAATTTACACTTGGTTATACCTATTCTACAAGGCAAATCAGGGGACTTGGGGGACTTGGGGCACTTGCCAGACTGGGCTATATGCGGTAATAAAAGCCGTTTTACCTCATTTTTAACGATTGACCGGGAATTTTCGACCGTTTTGTCATCAATCTGACACGGGGGCGGACGCTCGTGTGTGAAGTTAAAATAAAACTACGCAGAAACTTAGCCAGACTGAGTAGAATAACAGGTATTGTAAGAATTCATTTACGATCGTCCAAATATTCCCTAACGCTTAAGCTGAGGGGAGAGAGGGCGCGGTAGTACGTTCGGTAAGGGCAACACCTTACAAAATAGCTCGCTCGGACAATTGAAATATTGGTCGATCGAACCTGTAACTATCAAGAAGCTTCAATATTCAACTACTGATTGTAAAACCATTCATGCCTGTGATTGAAAGAAGACAAAATCGCAACCTACCCCAGATTAACGAAAATATTCGATACCCCAAAATCCGGGTGATCGATACCGACGGCGCGCAACTAGGGATATTGACGCCCGCAGAAGCGCTGCGTCTGGCAGAAGAAAAAGAACTCGACCTCGTACTTGTCAGTGACAAAGCTGACCCGCCTGTATGTCGCGTCATGGACTACGGGAAGTACAAATTCGAGCAGGAAAAGAAAGCGCGAGAAGCAAAGCGGAAGCAACACACTGCTGACGTGAAGGAAGTGAAGATGCGCTACAAAATTGAAGAACACGACTACCAAGTGCGCCTCAAACTAGCAGACCGCTTTATCAAATCTGGGGACAAAGTAAAAGCCACGATCATGTTCAGAGGTCGGGAAATCCAACACAGTAACCTAGCAGAGGACTTGCTCAAGCGCATGGCCACAGATTTACAGGAAATCGCAGAGGTGCAGCAAGCGCCGAAAAAAGAAGGCCGCAGTATGATGATGCTGCTGTCGCCGAAAAAATAGTTATGAGTGATTAGTCATCAGTCATCAGTCATCAGTCAATATTAATAGACTGGTGACGGTAGACTAATTGCCACGCCCCAAAACGGATATAGGTTTCCGACTATAGTCGTGGAGGGTCAAAGCAAAAATTTTAGACCAAAGTTCCAGCTCCTAGATGGCATCTGTGGAGTAAATTTCAAATCTCAAATCTTAAATTTCAAATCGGGATATCTACGCATCAGAAGCATGGAAAATTTTCAAATCAGCGCTTGGGCGGGAGCAGGAAAAGGAGTGCTGCGATCGCTCAACCTGCGATCGGAAGAAGTAGAGCGAACCGTACTGATGTTCCTCGTCTACACTCTCACCTCCGTCGGGCTGATCTGGCTGGAACTCAGCACGGTAGGTCTGTTTTTAGACGAATTCGGTGCGGACAAAATGCCCTATATCTATATAGCCAGCGCCTTTATAGGTTCTGGTTTGGGATTTGTCTACTCGTGGCTGCAAAAAATCTTGCCACTGAGGCGCACCGTTGTAGTGGTTTTGGCAATGATGTCGGTACCGCTATTTTTGTTTAGATTCGGCATCGGCTATGAAAATACTAAGATAGCTGGCATCAGCATCGCTTTTATTACTATTTTTTTGATGTGGCTGTGGGTGGAAGCTTGCTATGTCCTCAATGACCTGAATACTTCCATTACTTCCAACCAACTGTTTAATATTAGAGAAATCAAGCGCACCTATCCTCTAGTCAGCAGTGGTTATCTAGTGGCTGGAGTAGTCAGCGGGTTTTCTCTGCCGGTTTTGCTCTACGTAGTCGGACTCAAAAACGTTACTCTGATATCGGGGTTAATGGTGGCGACAGGCTCGCTGTTACTGTACTACCTCACGGAAAAATACCGCCAAGCATTCCCGGAAACGGCTCACTGGACAGATGACGAGGACGAAGACGACCAACAAGAATTTACCGCCCGCAAAGTTACAGGCCCTCTGCAAAAATATGCCATACCTCTAGTCAGTTTTTTCGTCCTTGCAGAAGTCCTCTATGTGTTGGTAGATTTTCAATTCTACAGCCAGCTAGAATACCAAAACCCTTCGGACGGTGCCAATGGAGCTAGCTGGATTGCTAGCTTTTTGGGGATTTACGAAGGTATACAAGGTCTGTTTCAAGTCGCGACTCAGTGGTTTGCTTCCAGTCGCTTGGTAGAACGAATCGGTGTATTTGTGACGGCGATGATTTTGCCGGCGGGTATCGCGATCCTCGGCGTGCTGACGATAGGAGCATCTCTGGGCCAGCTAGTCTCTGTGTTCATCGGACTGATATTGCTGAGATTTCTGGACGAACTGCTGCACTACACGCTGTTGGAAACTGTGAGCCCGGTTTTATTCCAACCGATTCCTGACAATATTCGATCGGGTATTCAAACTCTAGTCAACGGTGTGGGCGAACCTCTGTCCTGCGGAGTGACAGGAGTTGGCATCCTGATTATGCTGTGGGTGACAGACAAGATACTGCCCCACCAAGACGAAAAGGACAAGCTATTTCACGACAACCAAAGTTTGATATTTATTGGCGTGATCGTACTTTTGGCTTTGGTGTGGCTGTTTGTAGTCTGGCTGATCCGCTCTCAATACGTGGGTTTGTTGGTCAAAAGTGCGGAACGGGGGCGCTTGGGCGTCACCGACGTTGACCTGAAAGCTCTCAAACGCGCAGTGGTGGAAACTCTGGAAAAGCCGGGGGGCGAAGATGAAAAGCGCTCCTGCATAGAACTGCTGACGCAAATTGACCCGAAAAATGTCGGAGAAGTTTTGGCGCCTATCCTGGAAGTTTTGCCTTCGGCTTTGCAGCGCCAGAGCTTGGAAACCATGCTGCAACATCCGAACCCGGAATATTTAGAAGCTGTCCGCGCACTGTCGGAGCAATCTTTGCCGCCGGAGGTGCTAGCTTTGGCTTTGCGCTACATCTGGCTGACGGAGGCTGAACCGAATATTGACAGCTTGCGGCCTTATTTGCAGCCGATCGTCGATCCGGTGGTACGAGGTACGGCGGCTGCTTTAATTATGAGAAGGGGCGATCGCCAGCAAAAGGCAGAAGCTACTAATACGCTGCGCCAAATGCTCACCCACAAGCTGGAACGAGAACGGGTGATGGGGACGCGGGCTCTAGGAGAGGCTGATTATTTGCAAGGACTGCGGCTGTATATTCCCAATCTGTTGCAAGATGAATCTCTGCGAGTGCGCTGTGCTCTGTTAGATGTGATTTCTTCTACTCATTCGGAAGAATATTATCCTTCGCTGCTGCGCGGACTCGGTTACAAATCGACTAGGGAAGCGGCTTTGCAGGCGATCGTCAAACTTCACAATGATGCGATTCCTTTGCTCGTCTATTTAGCTGAGGACATCCACAAGTCGGATTTGGTCAGATTGCAAGCTTGGACGGCTCTCGGTCAAATTGGGACTGTGGAGGCGATCGACATTTTAGTCAGCAATTTGATGACGGCTTGGGGAACTACCAGGCGCAACATCCTCCGCATCCTATTGAAAATGCCCTCGGAAGCGGGGATAGAAGGGGTTCTAGACCGCATTGGCCGCAGCGGATTGGAAACTCTCATCGAACAGGAGTTGATGTTTATCGGTCAAATTTATGCGGCTCTGGTAGATTTGTCTGGGGTAACAACCTACAGCAATTTCTCAGAGCGAGATGTAAATAGCCCCGCACCTGCGAAGGATAACGATACGGCTCAATTGTTGCAGCGGGCTTTGGCTGGGCTGGAAGCTGATGCTAAGGAGCGATGTTTTTTGCTGATGAAGTTTCTTTATGCGTTGGACACCGTACAAGCTGCTGCTTTCAACATTGCTTCTGGCCAACCTTCTTTGGTGGCTAGGGGATTGGAAATTCTCGACAATACTGTGGATATCGCTAAGAAGCGATCGCTGATTAATTTGTTGGATCAGCACTCAGAAACAGAGAAGTTGAGCAATCTCTCCGAATTGATGGTGTACAAACCTCTATCCCCTAGCGATCGTTTGCGCCGCTTGCTAGAATTGCGCCATTTCCTTTCGGATTGGGCCTTAGCCTGCTGCTTTCACTTGGCGAGGGAAGCGCGTTGGAGTCTTACCGCCCAACAAACTCTTGTCTGTCTGCAACACCCGACGGGCTTTGTGCGCGAAGCAGTGTTAGCCTATTTGAAAATAGCTTCGCCGCGGGCTTTGCTCGAATTGTTGCCGAGGCTGCAAAATGACCCGGATAATTTGGTATCAGCTCAAGTTGAAGAGATGATGGCAGAGTTGGGGAATAGCACAAAAAGGTAAAGTTATCATTCTGAAGGAAGAAGGAAGAGGGAAGAAGGAAGAAGGAAGAGGGAAGAAAGAAAAGGGAAGAGGGAAGAAAGAAAAGGGAAGAAGAAAGAGGGAAAAAACAAGAACAACTCCTCACTCTCCCCCTCTCCCCCTCTCCCACTCTCCCCCTCTCCCACTCTCCCCCTCTCCCCCTCTCCCACTCTCCCCTTTTTCTTCTCCTTTGAAAGTTTAAATTAATCACTGCATCGCATTATGTTAACCAGCGTCGAACGCCTATTGTTTGTCAGGGAAGTTCCCATTTTTAAGGAACTGCGGGATGATTTTCTCGTGCGTCTAGCATCGGTGATGGATGAACTTTCGTTTCCTTCTAAGCATAGGATTTTTACGGAAGGACAGGAAGGTCGATCGCTCTATATCTTGGTATCGGGTACGGTGCGGGTGCATATAGGCGATCGGGATTTGGCACAGTTGAAGGCGGGGGCTTGTTTTGGGGAAATGTCGCTGTTTGATGCGGAACCTCGATCGGCTTCTATTTCTACTCTGGAACAATCGGAGTGTTTGATGTTGACTCAAATGCAGCTCTATGATGCGATCGATGAAACGCCGGGAATTGCTGTTAATATTATTCGCTTGCTGTCGCGCCGGATTCGTGAGTTGAATATCAAGTTGAATGCTAAAGAAGCGGTTATGCCACCGACAGAGACTGCTAGAGTTGCTGAAATGCGATGAAAGTTGGGAATTGGGAATTGGGAATTGGGAATTGGGAATTGGGAATTGTGTTTTATTCGAGCGGCAATTAGGTAGGCACAATTTTTCTCCCGTAAAATGCGTACTGCGCCTTACGAATTGCTAAAACCGTTTCTTTTCTTCCTTACGAATTGCTAAGCTAAAACCGTTTCTTTTCTTCCTTCTTCCTTCTTTTCTCTTCCTTCTTCCTTCTTCTATCAAACAATTAAAAACCCGGTTTCTACAAGAAATCGGGTTGTTTAAATCGATGGTGAAGCGCGATTGGCTGTCTAAACTATTCGGAAAATAAAAGGATAGCGGTAAGGTTGGTTAGGATCTTGCAAAACGTGGAGGATAGCCATAATTGTCAGTCCCCAGTGCAGGAGATAACCTAGCGGCACGAGGATAAAGCCTGCAAGCCCAAAAGTGACGACAGTTAACACCACAATCACGGTGCTGTACAGCCATACATTCAGGTGAAAATTGATGGCTTCTGTGGCGTTTTCTTTGACAACGGGGTCATCTGATACTAACAATACAGCGATCGGCGCTCCGATCGAGAACACTAACGTGCTGAAAAAAATCGCCCCGTGACACACCAGTGATAGCAGCTTCCGCTTGTCGGAGTCGTACATATTAGTTTTATTCCTTGACTTTACCGATAATTTTACCTTTAATAGCAACTGTAGCACAGGCTATAATGGCGATCGGGTGATGATTCCCCTACCTAATTTGTGATGACAACAGAACTCGAAACTGAACTGCTAGCTGCTGTTGAGCGCCGGCGCAACTTTGCGATTATCTCTCACCCCGACGCGGGGAAAACTACTTTGACAGAAAAGCTGCTGCTTTACGGAGGTGCGATTCACGAAGCAGGTTCTGTGAAAGCGCGGCGAGCTCAGCGACACGCTACCTCTGACTGGATGGCGATGGAACAGCAGCGGGGAATTTCGATTACTTCTACTGTGTTGCAGTTTGAGTATCAAAATTATCACATTAATCTGCTCGATACTCCGGGACACCAAGATTTTAGTGAAGATACTTATCGCACTCTGGCGGCGGCTGATAATGCGGTGATGCTTGAGGATGCTGCTAAGGGTTTGGAACCGCAAACTCGCAAGTTATTTGAAGTTTGTAAGCTGCGACGTTTGCCTATATTTACTTTCTTTAATAAGCTCGATCGCCCTAGCAGAGATCCTTTGGATTTATTGGACGAAATTGAGAAGGAATTGGGGTTGCAGACTTATGCGGTGAATTGGCCGATCGGTACGGGCGATCGCTTTAAGGGTGTTTTCGATCGCAGAGGGCGCAAAATTCACTTATTCGAGCGGACTAAACACGGTTCTCGCGCGGCTGTGGATACAGTCATTGAATTGGGCGATCCGCGGATTGAGGATTTGTTGGAACAAGACCTTTACTATCAGCTTAAAGAAGAGTTGGAACTGCTGGATGAGTTAGGAACTGAACTCGATTTAGATTTAGTTCGGGCTGGGAAAATGACTCCGGTTTTCTTTGGTAGCGCGATGAGCAATTTTGGGGTTGAACTGTTTTTAGATGCGTTTTTAGATTACGCGATGAAGCCGATCGCCCGCAACAGCAGCGTCGGGGAACTTCCGCCAACTTATGAAGATTTTACCGGGTTTGTGTTTAAGTTGCAAGCGAATATGGACCCGCGACATCGCGATCGCGTGGCGTTTATTCGGGTTTGTACGGGTAAGTTTGAAAAGGATATGAACGTGACTCACGCTCGGACTGGTAAAACGGTGCGTTTGTCAAGGCCTCAAAAGTTATTTGCTCAGGATCGGGAGTCGATCGAGATTGCGTATCCGGGTGATGTGATTGGTTTGAACAATCCGGGGGTTTTTGCGATCGGCGATACTATTTACACTGGTCAAAAGCTGGAATATGAAGGGATTCCCTGTTTTTCGCCGGAACTTTTTGCTGTTTTGAGAAATCCGAATCCTTCTAAGTTTAAGCAGTTCCGCAAAGGTGTTTCGGAGTTGCAGGAAGAGGGCGCTGTGCAAATTATGTATTCGGTGGATGAGTCGAAACGGGATCCGATTTTGGCGGCTGTGGGACAGTTGCAATTTGAGGTTGTGCAGTTCCGAATGCAGTCGGAATATAATGTGGAAACTGCGATCGAAATGTTGCCTTATAGTGTAGCTCGTTGGGTTGATGGCGGTTGGGATGCGCTGGCTAAGGTTGGGCGGTTGTTTAATACTGTGACGGTGAAGGATAGTTGGGGGCGGCCGGTTTTGTTGTTTAGGAATGACTGGAATTGCCGTCAGGTGGAAGGTGAGCATCCTGTTTTGAAGCTAAATGCGATCGCGCCTGTGGTTTCTGGTTTGGCTGTTAGCGCGGAGTAGGGAAACCCTGATAAGACCGGGCGAATGGAATTCGCGGCGACACAAACAAAACCCGCCTCCGCGGGTTGAAGAAAACACGATAGTTGAAATTCCGTTGAAATTACGTTATTTTCTTTAGTCCGCGCACCATCCGGACATCGTTTGTGTAGACGCGGTTTCAACCGCCGTCTACATCTTTAAAGTTGGGGGATTAACAGCCGTAATTTCTGAATAACGAGCAAAGTCAGTAATATTAAAAGTTAGGATATGGGTTAAACCATGAACGATCATAGCCGCAACTAGCCGCGCATCATGAACGTTGACACCTATAACCTTATATGTGATCACCAGTCGCTCCCATTCTTGGTAAATTGCTTCTGTATCCAACAAAAGAGGAAAAATCTGTTTTAAGCGATTAATTTCTGCCTCTGCTTCTGTTGCAGTACGTCCTAATCCATTTCTCTGGATTGGGCGGGTGCAGACGTTCCAAAACTCTATCAAATTTTGGGGTACGATATAAAGTTGTTCCCCGCGATTACGCAAAGTAATGATGGCATTGACAGCATCAGGATTCATTGGGTGTGTGCTATCGACGCTACGCAGCAGTATGTTTGTATCGAGGAGGAATGGCATTTAACCTCTGTCTCCATAAATGCTCTCTCGGCTAATAGCTTCATCTGAAAGATTGGGGAGGTTTAGGCTACGATGACTGTCAACCCATTCTTGAAATGCTATTAACCATTCTGTTGTAGTAGCTGTTTCGTAAAATGGAGGTTGTTGAGATTCTATTAGCCGTTTGAGCATCGCATCTAGTAAGGGTTTAATCTGATCCGGCGTGCGACTGGTGATTTTTGCCAAAACCTGAGTAATAGTCTGTATGTCTTGTTGGTGATCTTGTTGAAGATTGTTCAGCATAATTATCCTTGAGTGCAAGTTTTCGGCTGATGATAGCGGGTTCGATCGCACTTGTTGAATTGATTCTCATATTATAACTATCCAATCCCGCATCAAAACAAATAAGACCGGGCGAGTGCGATCGGCTGATGGTACACCGCCGGGAAGGTAAGCTGAGAGGTTGAGTCCTTCTGAGCAAATTTAGGACTTACGCGCGGGTGGCCAGAAACCGGGTTTTTTCGAGAATACTCGTTGTGATTGGCAGATTTGGGGGAAATACCGGGTTTCTTTGTCGCAGTGCGTCCAGGATTGCGCGCGTGGCCAGAAACCGGGTTTTTTCCAGAATACTTCGTTGTGATTCGCAGATTTGGTAAAAAACCCGGTTTCTTTGTCGGAGTGCGTAAATCCTGCTAATATTATTCCAAACGTTTTAATAACTCTCTAGGTGATAGAATTGATAAGGTAGCACCGACGAAATCTCCTGCATCGCGGGTGACGATCGCCTCCAGGTTATCTGACAGCGCACAAGCTAACTGTACGGCATCCTCAAAATCGGTTAAATTAGATGCAAATGCTATTTCCAAAACCTCGCGATCGACGGCTGATACTTTCATTAATGCTAATGTTTCAGAAATAGCTTGCCTAGCGCGATCGAGGCTGCGAGTTTGTCTTCTGACAATGTAGAAGATATTTGTTAAGGTTGCTGCTGTTACATATCCATCTATTTCCTCATTTTCAATCGCCTCAAATAAAGCATCAGCATCCTCTACAAATGGTTCTCGCTCTAGCAAACTATCGAGGATAATATTGGTGTCTACTAATACCTTCATTTTAGGTACTTCTCCACCAAACGTTCTTCTAACATGATTGCAACTTCTGCATCTGTAGGCGGTGGCATATCTGTTTTGGCTAGTCCTCTGAGTCGCTTGGCTGCACCTTGGCGATCGGGGTGCAATCTAATTTTAACTTCGGTATTTGTTAGCGGTAGTGCATCAGTTTTTGCTAGCCCCGTCATGGGTTCCACGAAGTTATCTGGTAAAGATTGTGGGGATTTTAGTTCCCGTCTGATGGACTCAACAATCGCATTGACTAGAGCTAATCTGTCGGTAACTGATAGTTTGTGCGCTTCTCGGCTTAAGGGTAGCCAAGGTATTTGCGGTATTTGGGATTCGTTCATATTTTTGATATTTTGATATTTTATGGGGATATTTTAGCAAATTTAGGACTGACGCGCGGGTGGCCAGAAACCGGGTTTTTCCCTTGAATACTTGGTGGTGATTCGCAGATTTTGGAAAAAACCCGGTTTCTTTGTCGGAGTGCGTCCAGGACTACGCGGGTGGCCAGAAACCGGGTTTTTATGTGGGGCCAGTAGTTTGTGTGACGACTCGTTAGAGAGTCCCACAGAATAAATGATCCTATAATAACCGAAAGATAATTTCAGTGTGTAGCCTATCTTAATTTCTCT
>NZ_JAUBVX010000018.1:0-104689 GCF_036706065.1 Microcoleus sp. A2-C3
TATGCCCTATGCCCTATGCCCTATGCCCTATGCCCTATGCCCAGTCGTACCTCACCTTTTTGAGAAAGGCTATACATATTTTCATACCTACTTTTTCCTCAGTTCAGTGCCTTATCAGCACTTATTGAGCAGTTACCTTTATTTCGGTGCCAGAAAAGCGTATTTTGGTTCGAGTCGAACATTGATAGCGTAGAGATAATAGCGAAACAATGCAAGCTGTTTGGGTGTGAAGTCCTTCTTCACAGCCTCAAGAACCGAAGCTTCAGTAGCGTGGAACCTCATCAATGTAGAAAGGGTAAGGTAAGACGATGCTGGCGGATAGCCCTCGGAGTCGAGGGGCAGTTCAAGTTTCTCAAAGACGATCGCCATTTCCTGCCGACTGGCTGAGAAAGTGGCATGGAGGACAAAGGCAAGCATTGCCTGTCCTGCATCTGGTTCTGGGTCAGCTTCATTTGTTCGAGGCGTGGTATTGACTAGCTGCTCCAGTGGCGAGTTTACCTTTTGCAATAAGACACTTGCTCGTTTCCGCCAATGTGTTGGGTCTAGCTCTCCCAGGTCGGGATGTTCTACCCAAGGAGGCAGTTGAATAGCCTCTAAGTCAGCATCTTTAAGGGATGCCACGACTTCAAGAAGCAGTGAGAATCCCAAGCTTCGAGCAAAGAAGCGCCAGTCGCGCGTTAATCTGTAAAACCGCGATAGAAAGGTCTCGTGAGCATAACGAAAGAAGTCGTGTACCTCTTCAATACCTCCAAAATGTTCTACAAGCTCGCGACTGTAATAAAAGGAGGGATGAATCAGCGTTTTGGGGGTGACATT
Organism: Microcoleus sp. A2-C3; assembly: GCF_036706065.1. Classification (NCBI taxonomy): domain Bacteria; kingdom Bacillati; phylum Cyanobacteriota; class Cyanophyceae; order Oscillatoriales; family Microcoleaceae; genus Microcoleus; species Microcoleus sp. A2-C3. The sequence goes on from NZ_JAUBVX010000018.1 coordinate 817, forward strand.
ATCCTGGGTAACGATAATGGCTTTCTGTTTTGCATCTTCAGGGAGACCATCAAGACACTCATAAACCCGCAGCGCAGGATAACCTTCTGCTCGATCGTATTGAAGATCTAGTTTCTCTTTGCTGAATGTTTCCAACGTCGTGCGGACAGAATCCAGGGAGGCGTAGGGATTTCCTAGCCATGACCAGAGAATCCAACGGGGCATCCGTCTGTACTTAAACTCTGGTTCTTCATTAAGTTCTATAATATCTTTGATGTGAGCGATCGCGTGTCTCGCCCGATAGGGTTCGCGCATTTGCTTCAGGGTTTGGTCGCTCAAGTCTGAAAAAGGTCCGTTTTGCTCAAGTAACAGCCCCGATCGCAGCAGCAGCCTCAGTTCGCCCTTATTGAATTGTGTGGGCAAAAAATAAGACCGCCAGAAGATAGGGCGTGGCAGTGATTCGTTGATCCGAATCACCCGTTCAGCCAACGCCAAGACGTGTTCCTTGGCAAAATTAAGCTCAGAACAGACAAACCAGTAATATCTGAGTCCATACTTGAGCAGGTTATGAATTTCTGCTTCGATCGCATCCAGATTTCGCAGCCGGACAGTTTGCCCTTTCACCTTCGGTTCGCAACAAAAAGCACAGGCGCAAGGGCAACCCCGTGATATTTCGATAGCAATAGAACGCCCTGAATCATCGCCTGTTCCCAGTCCAGGAACATCTGCCAGGTGAGTGTTGCGGAGTTCGCGTTCGCCGTGAAAACGGAAGATTTCGTCGATAATGTCTTCCGTATATTCAATATCGTCAAAAGGGCCCCAGAATACGCGCTGGTTCTGTCGCCATTGACCGTCGGCACGATAGAGCAAGTTGGATATGCCCTCGGTACGACCATTGAGGACTTCATGAAAGTGCGGGAAAAATTCGTCAGGTTCGCCAATAATGCCAAAGTCAGGTTGTAAATACTCCGCAGCAGACACCGGGTTGGCAGTGAAGGTAAATCCACCTACGAATATCTTGGCATCGGACATCTCGCGAATCCGCCGAATGGCAGCGTGGGTGTCTTCGACCGGGAACCAGGGGTTCTTGGGGCTGCCTTTGGGATCTGGGCTTATGTAGTCGTCCGAGATAGTGGAGTCGGCTTGCCGAATGGTAAAAGCGACGGCGCGGGGCTGGTGGTCTGTTACCAGTTGCGTGATGCACTCAAGCTGCTGTTGTCTGTTCAGACCCAGCCCGTCCCAACGGACGACCGACAACCCCGCCCGACGGGCAAGCGCCGACACCTGAACAAAAGCGTAAGGATAAACTGGGCGTCCGGGCCAGTTGCTGAGGTTGATAAAGAGTAGATCGACCGGTTTCGGGTTTGGGCGGCTAATACCTGTGTATGCGGGCACCATGAGCTTTGTCCTCTAAATTCATTGACACTCTCAGCGCTAAAGCGACTGAGATTCTTAAGATTTTGCAACCTTAATATCCTGATTACTCAGGTTCCCAAACTCACCGCGTTTGCTCGCGTGAGCGCGGTGATACCTTTTGGGCGTTTAGATGACTAGCACTCCCGTTTCGCGGAGTCCCCGCGTACTATTGTCAAAGCTCTATCTCTGATGGTTTTAGCAGCACCAATATCGGCGTGTTCGTGATAGCCACATTCGACACAGATGAACTTTTCACCATCTCTATTCGACTTGTCAATATGACCGCAATTTCTGCATTCCTGGCTAGAGTGTTTGGGATTGATTTTAATAGTAATTTTTCCTTGCTTCACAGCAAGATACTCAATCTTCAGAATCAATTCACCCCAACCTACATTTCTAGATAGAACGATTCAAACCCTTCTTTCTAGATTGTCCATTTTTCAGGAATCTCCCATTGTCATTTTTCACCTTACATCGGCGCATCATCCCAGAGATGTTTAAATTTTCTAGGGCAATCACATCGGTGTTGCGAGACACAATCTTGTTAGCAACTTTCCATTGATACGCTTGGCGTTTATTACCAATCTTTTGATGAAATCTCCCAACTCTGATAGCCGCTTTTTTGCGGTTTTTGCTACCTTTGACCTTACGGCTAACTCGCCTTTGTCTAATTTTCAGAGTCCGCTTAGCTTTTTTGTTGGTTGCAAACTTGGGATTCTCGATTTGATGTCCATCAGAAAGGTGAACCAGCTTAGTTATTCCTAAATCGCACCCTATTACTTTGGGATTCTTACCAAGAATTTTAGCACTGTATTCAGGTACAGATTTATCCTCTATTCTGAGGGAAATATACCAACCATTTTGACGTTTTCTAACCGTGCAAGCCTTGATGGTAAACCCATCTGGGATTGAGCGAGAGTTATGAAATCGCATCGGACCCAGTTTAGGGAGATAGATTTTATTGCCCTTTAGTTTGACGCCCATCACATAAGTAAAAGACGTAAAGTTGCTACGGTTTTTGAACCTGGGAAATCCTCTGCCTTCAAAGAAATTCTTGTAAGCAGTGTCTAAGCGTTTAACATTCTGCTGTAGAACTGTTGAATCTATTTGAGCATACCAAGGTCTAGCAATTTTCAATTCTGGCAATGCTGTAATTTGAATGTCCGCCGCACTTCTACGGGGATTTCTAGCCTTACCTTCTCGATCGAACTTATCGTCTTTCCAGGGATTTCCAGTTGCGCCACTTTTGCTAACGAAACAGGTTAACGGTGAAACTTCGCCATAAGTTCTAATATCGCAGTAGTCGCCTTGGATAAACTGTTGGTTGTATTGGGTAATTCTGTCATTTAGACACCAGTTGTAATGACTTCTAAGCATATTTACCCAAGCCGACATTTTTAAGACTTGCGTTTGATTGGGGCGCAATTTGTAAATATAGTTTGTTAGCAATCTCACTCACCTCCTTGTTCATATCTTAATATAGCAGTCGCCTTTTAAATATTAAGAATTAAGAAAGATTTACGGCGGTTAAAACCGCCCGTGCCGCTTACATCTCATGGCTAAAGCCGATGAGTTTTCCGCTTGCCGAACTTTTTTTTATAATAATTATCTTGCTGCTCTGAGATACGCAAGTTTAAGCCCAATAAATGGCAGTTGTCGAATCAAGAAATCCCATAAACCAGGAAATAGTTGAACGTTGTCCTCCCTCTTTAGGTAGAGGTCCGACAGCATGAACTTTTGTTGAATCAAATAGATAAATATCACCACTACGAATGGGCAAGACAATTTCGTCAAAATCTGCCAGTGATTCCGGCGTATAGCCAACACCGTCGTATTGAAAGCGGAGAACTTCGCGGGTTTGGTCATTCGGTGAAATATTCCAGTAGTGAAGGTCACCACCACCTGCACTATTTTCCAGACAAATAACTCCTATTACGGCTCTACCCTTCACCAACTGAGCAACTTCAAAATCCTTGATATGAGGACTTATCAATAGCCTATTATCTTCATGGGGAACAAGAGCAAAACCTTCTGTTATATTTCCCCAGGAACGCATCTTATATTCTGCCGCTTTACGTCCGTTATATTCAGCAAGTCGAAGGTGTAACCCTTGATTGCTGAGATGTTTTTTAATGCCACCGAGCAAAAACCGGAAAAAATCCCCTGTATTGGCAAAAAGTGCCTGAACATCTTTGCTGGTTTTCTCCACCTGATCAAAGTAAACTTCCAGTGGTTCTCTGACAGTCATTCCTATATTAGGACCCAACATCGCACTATAGTGATAGTCAAGGGACAAACTGCCATCGGATTTTTGCTGTAAAGAAGGGTTGTGCCAGAAATTGTGACAAATTTGTTGACGAAATTCCTGCTTCAAAGCACCTCGGAACATTGCGCCTGCGACTTTTCCCTGCAAAACATCAATCCAAAGCTGCCAATCAATTTCATTTCTTTCCACGATTTGGAAATAGGAATCAGGGTGGACAATTCCCTGTAGTTGAATTGATGGAGTGGGACTTAAAGTATCAGACATTTCTAGATTTACCTCCTTTATTACATTTTTGCCATTGAAAAGCGGACGTAGTTGCCTCTCACCTACGCAAGTTTAAGCCCAATATATGACGGTTGTCGGATCGCGAAATCCCATAAACCATAAAAGAGTTAAACGTTGAGCTTTCTCATTAGTCAGTTGTCCGACAGCATGAATTTTTGTTGAATCAAATAGATAAATATCACCACCGCGAATAGACAGGACAAGTTTGTCAAAATCTGCTAGAGCTTCCAGAGGATAGCCAATATTGTCGTATTTAAAGCCGAGTGCTTCGCGGGTTTGGTCATTCGGTGAAATATTCCAGTAGTGAAGATCCCCACCCTCCCCATTTTCCAGGCAAATATTCACGCCCACAGTTCTGCCTACTAATTGCCCGATCTCAAAACCCTGGAGGTGAGGAGATCTAAACGGTCCCTCATCATCATGTGGCTCCAGCACGAAAGTCCCTGAATTTCTCCCCCAGGATTTTATCTTACATTCTCCTGCCTTACGTCCGTCGTCGTGTTGGGCAACTCGAAGCAAACACCCTTGATCGGCTAGACGCTTTCTAATTCCACCGAGCAAAAACTCGAAGAAATCACCTGTATTGGCAAAAAGCCCTTGGACATCCTGGCGGACTTGTTCTACTTCATCAAAGTAAACTTCTAGAGGTTTAGTCACAGAAGAACCGATAAAAGCTTCATAGTAGGAAGGTAGACCATCGGCTTGCTGCTTTAAAGTAAGACTACGCCAAAAATTGTGACAAATCTGTTGACGCAATTCCTGATTTAAAACACCTCGGAAGATTGCCCCAGCGACTTTTCCCTGCAAAACATCAATCCAAAGCTGCCAATCAATTTCGTTTCTTTCCACTATTTGGAAATAGGAGTCAGGGTGGACAATTCCCTGTAGTTGAATTGATGGAGTAGAACTTAAAACGTCAGACATTCCCAACCCTATCTTTTTAAACTAAATTTTCCTAATCAACAAGTTGTTGACTTTTTCTAACCTGACTTTCTCTGAATTTCTGAAGTTAAAGCACTTTTTCAACTATCGTTTTGCATAGGAGCTTACTGAGCTACTGAGTAAAAATGCTTAAACTGATGAAAATTGTGCTTTCCCACGAAATAGTCCCAGTCAATCCAGGCTGTTCTGAGGTCTCGGATTCCTGAATTAGAGTCGAAAGCTCGCCTGCCATGAAGTATTCTGGAGTTATTTAATAGTAGACAGTTTCGAGGCTTGAGGCGAAAGCAGTGTGAATAGGCCGGATTTTTTAAGTAGCGGAGGAAGGTAAAAAACGCTTCGTAGAAGAGTTCCATTTCGTCAAATGGTAAATCCCAGTCGCAGGTATGGGCATGACCAAAATTGACTCTCTTCACCCAATTTTGCTCATCTAGTTCCAAGATGTACCGTTTCCGACGGTAGAGATATCCAAAGTCTTTATAGAACTTCTCAAAGCGGATGGGGGTCGCCGCTAAAATCTGAAAGTAATTGGGATGGTTCTGGCGAAAGTCGTGGGCAACACGAAAGCCATCTACTAACAGCGATTCCCCACCCAACACATCGTTTTGCCCCATATGCAAGCACGTTAACAGTTGCGGACAGCACCTGTAGGAAAAATCGTTGTGTGGGAAAAGAACATCGCCAGGATGTGGTACTGGTTTGGTATTCAAGTCTACTCTCATCATCGAAATTGCTCCGAACTCAGTATGATAAATAGGTCCGATGGTTGAGAGAAAAACCTCGAAGTCCTCAGCCGACATATTTTCAAGTACCGTAAATCCCAGGGTAAAAAGTTGATTAGCCCACGTCTCAAATGTACAGGAATCAGCGTCATGACAATACTCGGACAAGTGATTCTCGATCCAAGCTTTGTCCCAAAGAATTTCTTCTTTCTCGATGGATTCAAACTCTTGATGAAAGCTACCACGTCCTGCTTCGCGATCGTAAGCATGACTTAGCAGCCAAGAAAGTGGAAAGGTACTGCGGTGGGGAGGATCTTCGTTCCAGAGAATTGTTAACTCACCATCCTGTTCTTCTACCGACAAAGGTTCCGGAGGTGAGGTCTGATCGCTGATATCATAAACCTTCCGTAAAGTGTTTGGACGACGACACTCAGGACAAAAACAATTATCGCGCAACCAGATATAGTGAAAGCGTTTGCTTCCGACTGTTAAAAAGCTTTTATTTAGCATCTAAATTCTCCGGGACTTAACTTCATTGATTTCCCTCAGTAGTAAGTTTGGTGGCACTGGGTTAGTTAGATGGGAGAGAGCTAAACAATTAGGTTGTTGATTTCAACGGCTATTATAAAAAATGTTCGGAAAGCGGAAAACTCAGCGGCTTGAGCCAGCTCGATGTAAGCGACACGGGCGGTTTTAACCGCCGTGATTCTTTCTTAATTCTTAACATTTTTGGTAGGGTAAAAAGGGTAAAAACCCTTACACTAATGATAGTGGATGGATACACAGGTGTAAACCTCTTAAGCAAATGCCTACCATACATTAAAGGTACGCGGGGACTCCACGTAACCAAGGGCTAAAAACCCTTAAACGCTTGAGGAGCTTGCTGAAAGGCAAGGATAGCAGCCCACCATTTTTTGGTAAAAGGATTGCGCCCAGGAACCCTAGTAATAGGGATATTAAGAACGAAATTTCTTAAGAATCTCAGTCGCTTCAGCGCTGAGAGTGTCAATTCAGAACACGATGCTCATCACGGTTTTCGGCGAGCCGTGAACCTTCCGGGAGTGTTGCTGCATAATCAAAATACCGACCAGTCCGTCAGGGCTGTAAAAGCCGCTGGGCTTGGTATAGGCATCTACGATGACCTCTTGTCCGTCTCGATCGATCGCGGTAACAGGCTCAGACCAGGTTCGAGCCTCCTGGACGATCCAGTGATGCCCAACTTGGTAGTCGGCGAGAATCCTGTCGAACATTTGACGACACGCTGGCCTTGAAAGGCTACCCGTGTAATACACTGCGCGGCTTCCCCAGTTCAGGGTCGGATCTGTGCCAGCAAATTTAAAGTAGTAAGTGCGCTTACTCATGCTGATCTGGCAGAAGTCTTCAAGGCTGACCCAGGAACCATCCGCTAGATGAAAACCTTCAGGAGTAATGATATCTGTATGGGGAAACAGTGCCCGAATGTCATCGGAGTAGTATTCCCGCGTCTTATTCCAAAAGGGCCACGCCATGATCACTTTTGCATCGTATAGGGGCGTAGGGGGGTGGTCAAAAAACAGACGACCTTCTTCGCAAGCCTCCATCCACTGATCGAAAAAGCCATTGTATCTGAGGTCGTAGAACTCATGGGCACGGACAAAATTGCAGTCTTTCCACTCGACAGCATCCCAGCTAAAAAAACGCAGCCCTTCCTCCCGACACCGTTGAATAAAGTAGCGTCCGCCATGCGGACGTGATGCGTTATTGAGCAGATGATGAATGATGGGTTGGTCGCCGATATAGCTACGTAGGGATTGAGAAACACTGCTGGCTAGCGAACGGAAAAACCGAGTCGGCACACCGAAGTCGTCGGGAAAGGCGAGGTAGATGTCTCTCAATTGATCTGCGATTTCCCATGCAGAGCCAAAGCACTGGATCTCCGCAATCTCTCCTGGTGCTACTTCGTCGGTACGGAAGAAAACGGGGAGCTGAAGCTGCTTCTCGGTGAGTTTGAGATGGTACTCTTTGCCACGACAGGGTGGCTGTCCGGCGAGAACCGTATCTGCGATCGCAGGGTCGGCTTCACCCCGCAGACTTGCCATAAAAAGGTCACGAGTGATCTCCTGAAATTGCTTGATCGGGGAATATCGCGATCGAAACCCCTCAAATGTCGCGTCATCGATCGCATAGGGCTGCTTCGCGATGAGATTTGTGAAGCCGACACTGGCTAGGGTTCTGGACTCGATATCTTTGTCGATGAATCGATACCAAGGATGGTCAATAATTTGCTGTTGAGTCATTGCACTTTTTATCAAAATTTATAGTTTTAGGCATCAAGACCATAGAGCTTGGCACAGTTCTTGTAGACAACTTTGAGTCGATCCTCATCGGGGGTATTTTGAAACGACTGCGAGATAATCTCCTGCGACTTCGGCCAAGTTGACTCATAGTGGGGATAATCGCTGCCCCACATGAAATTATCTGCGCCAAGGATCTGCATGGTCAAAATGCCAACTTCATCTTCCATAAAGGTGGAGTAAACCTGGCGCTTGAAGTATTCGCTAGGTTTCATCGTCAGGGAGGTGGGGGCGATCGGACCGAGCTTGACATGGATACGGTCTGCGTGCAGCAGATGGTAAGCTACCCAGCCGATATCGTTCTCCGCCAACACCAACTTCAGATTGGGAAAGCGCTCCAGCACGCCGGAGAAGATGATATCCGTCAGAGAGTGCTGGATCTCCTCCGGGAAGATCATGTTGCGTTGACACCGCTCCACATTAGTGTTGTAGTCAAAGACCTTTGGGCTTTCTCGATAGCCTGTAAGAATATGCAGGCTCACCGGCATTTCCATTTCTTGGGCTGCGCGCCAGAATGGGTCATTACAGGTGCTAGTGAATGCCCGTTCTTCGGGTGGAGAAGCCCAAATTGCCACCCCCTTTAGTCCCATCTGATGACAGCGCTTCATCTCATGAACCGCGTCATCCACATCCCAAAGTGAGATGAGTCCGATACCAATCAGTTGCTTGGGCGCATACCTGACAAATTCAGCCAGCCAGTTGTTGTATGCACGGAAGCAGGCTTGCTGGAATGCAGCATCCTGAAGCCAGAACAACGACATCCCTAAGCTGGTGTAAAGAACTTCTGCGGCGATACCGTCACGCTCCATATCCTTGAGGCGTTCACTAGGATCGTTGCCACCAAGTCGGGTCGCCTCAATCCCCACCCGCCTATGCTGGGCAAACTCTTCGGGAGATTTCTCCACTGCGTACAGGGAGTTGACCAAGGCAGGTTGAAGCTCTTGGCAGACGAAAAACCACCCTTGACGCTCCTCATTCCAGTAGATGTGCGGTGCTCTGTCCCGATATTCTCGATCCAGCCTTTCCAGCCAGAGGTTAGGCGGTTCAATGACGTGAGAGTCCGCAGAAATAATTTGTGTGTCCATTAGTGTTGGGCGATTCCTGTTTTGAACAAATTACCGGCAATGAAATTCTGGAGATAGTGTTTTTTATCAGCCAGGGTCATTTCTGTTTCAAGGTAGTCCTGCCATCGGTCATATTCATACCTCATAATTCTCATTTCCCAGGTACAGGCAACTCCTGTTTTTTCTAGAGGCTTGGGTGATAATGCAGGGAAACTGCCTTCCACGGTATAGGTTTGGCTAAACAATACATTGCCTCGCCCCCAAATATTGATGCTTAAGAAGCCTTGGGACAGAATCGCAAAGCCAACGCCTTGTTTTGGATCGACGTGTCCCTGAGCAAGCTCCTTGTCGATAAAAGTTGACAAATTATCTTGTAAATGCTGCGGCAAGGGTTCAGTTTCCCGCAGCATTTGGTAGAGTTTCAGCACCAATTGTTCATGGCTTAAAAAACCAACTGGGTTAGCCGATCGGCGAATATACTGATACTGTTTTCCGTACTGATCGGCGAGAGTATCAACATTGGCATGAGTTTGCAGGTAAGTGTCTGTTAGAGTCGGTGGCAGATCTAAGATGATAGAAGTCGCATCCATTTACTGTGTTCTCCTTTGTCATTGAGCGATTCAATTAAGCGGCAACCACACGAAAGCCAAGTCCGCTGCCTCTGGTATCAGGTTTGTTCCAGTCATGATAGGCACAGCGAATCAAGTCTGGCGTGTATTTCCATCCACCACCCCGAACGATACGCAAGATAGTGGGATCGTCCAGGTTTTCTCGCCCATCGTCAGCTTGATACGGATACGCGAAGTCAGGACGATCGGTATCGGTTCCCCAAATGGTACTGATCCATTCCCAAGCGTTACCTGCCATGTCAAATATGCCATAATAGCTCTTGCCCAAGGGATAGGCATTGACGGCTGTGGTATGACGCACCTGGTTGCCATAATTGGCTAATTGGGCTGTGGGGGGTTGATTTCCCCAAGGGTACAGGCGTTTATCTGTACCGCGAGCCGCTTTTTCCCACTGTGCATCGGTTGGCAATCGAACTCCTGCCCAATCACAGAAGGCGATCGCATCATGCCATGTCACCCACGTAATAGGATGGTTTTCTTGACCTTCTGGCAAGCCATGTTCCCACAGTTTTTGCAGGTCAGCCCAGGCATAATTGGTGTGTGCTAAAAATTGCGCCCATTGTGCATTGGTGACGGGAAAACGGCTGATTTGATAGCTGGGCAAATAGACTTCGTGCTGTGGTACTTCAACTTGTTTAGCCCAGTCACTATCGGCGGCGACATTATCTACCCTCAGATCGGTTCCCATCCAAAATAAACCTGCGGGGATAGTAATCCAGTCAAAGCTGTCTAATAACATTGCTCACCTAAAATTATTCACAGCAGAATTGGTTGGGCTTGATACTGTCTGTCATCAAGTTCGCTCAGATCAAAAGGTTGAAGTAAATCAAAATTTTGAGTTTTATTAAACTGTTTTATGGCGTTACGTATTTCTGGTTGATAATCCTTATGGACAGTATAATCACCATAACCATCAGTATTGTTTTCAGACCACAGTCCTGTATAAATCGGTACGTTCAAATCACGGGTTTCGGCAATCACTTGAACAACACTTTGGATACGAACTGGTTTGTATTGATGAAGTGAAAAAGCCTTGGCTAAAGGTGTGCCTTTGGCTACGTATACAGGATTTAGATAGATTATCAAATCAGTCCCAAATTTTTGACAGATTTCTGCAAGATATTCAATTGTTAGAATTGCCTCCTTGATACCTTCTTGTTCAGTCATTGTTGGGCCTGGTTTTAACAACACGTAGCTTGTCAGTCTAACCCCCATTTCACCCAGCAGCTTGATCTTGGCTTCAAAAGTTTTTCGACGAATGCTTTTATTCAAAATGACTTCGCGCAAATGATCGTCCTGTGTTTCAAAGCCAATTGTCACATCCAAAATATCAGCATGGGTTAAATGGAAAATTTCCTCCATCGTTGCTGGTGAAATATATTCTGGGCGTGTTTCCAGGGATAAAACTTTCAAAGAAGACATTGCTTGTGCTCGATCGAGCAAGTAAACTATTGCTTCCTTGGGAAAACGTTCCCGATCTATAATAGACCCTTCGTTACCTACTGAAAGTTGTTGGAAACTGCTCAATTCATCCGCATATTGCTCAAAACTCCAATCAATTTGTTGTTTAATTTGATTGACTGGCAACGGATCGGGATGGGATTTTGTTGGCAAACTACAATAAGAGCATTGGAATGGACATTTTTGGGCGTAAAATGCGATTACCAAATCTTTTAGCCCTAGAAATGTCCGCTTGCCTATGTAAATTGGGCGGAAAACTTTAGATGTCCTTTCCATATCGTGCAGCATCTTTCTCGGTATTCTTTAGCAAAACTCAAAATTTTGAGCAAAAATAAGACATCCTCATGTTGCAATACTTCGGACAGTTTTGGAAGAGGGACGGGACGCGAGGCGAGCCGAGCTACAAAAGTCACTATAATGTGAACCAAACATACAAAAAAAGGCACTTTTTAGGTTAAGCTCAAAAAACACACTAAGAGGCAGCCACAGAATGATTGATCCTATAACGACCGAATGATGACCGAAAGATAATTTCAGTGTGCAGCGTATCTTATGTCTCTAAAATCTATCATGAAACTGACCGAACACGCCAAATCTCTTTACATCAAAACAGCTAAAAAACTCAAGGGAACTGACAGACGACAATTCATGGCATTTGTAGTCAAAGGCTTGGGAATAGGCGGACAGACGTTAGCAGAACGGGAGTTGGGATGGAATCATTTGTGACAAGTTAAGAAAAAGTGCAAATTGTCAAGGGGTACGTGAAAAAAGATAAAATAGGCTGAAACATTGATCTGGCAAGCAGTTGAACCAGGATTGAACCAGTTATGAGTAGCAAAAAACGAATTAACCGAGACCATGCAAAGAAAAAAAATCGTCCCCAAGTAGAAAATGAAGCGATTGCGAATCACCTCGAAGATTTATTAATTCCGGCAATGGCGGCCCAAAAAACTTTTTATCGCCAACTAAATTTAAGAGATAGGATTCTGACATTACCATTAGACCTCTTGCAAAAAAAATCTATGTTATAGTAGAAGGTTTTAAATTTAATCCCCTAGAGCTAACTCATAATTATAAATTGCTGATAACAAATTACAACGCTTTGCATAACGGCGGCGACGATTCCGATAACGACTCGACAAGATTTTAAAAATTTTCAGACTCCGGTTAACGTGTTCAATAACAATTCTTTCTTGTGCTAGAGCTCGATTGTAGTCTTTTTCTAAGAGAGAAAGTTTCCCATTTTTAGGTTTCTTTCTAGGAATATAACTATTGGAATGATAATCTTTTATGCCTTGATACCCACTATCTTGTAAGCTATCTGTTTCGGGATGAAAATGGATTTTACTTTTTTTAAACAAGCTAAAATCGTGGCAATGTCCTTGCCCAAAAGCAGTGCAAATAATTGCTCCTGTCTCTTGATTAATGACCAATTGAGTTTTGAGGGTATGACATTTCTTCTTGCCTGAATAATATTTTTTCTGTTTTTTTTTTGGTCGTTCAATAGCTGTTTCTGTGACATCGATCGCCACGACTGCTGGATAATCAGAGTTTTTGAGTAATGCTTTTTTCCCAGTCAGACGGAATTTTCCCGTTTTCATTAAAGTTGATTCGATGTCAATTACAATTCGGCAAATAGTTGATTCAGATACTCCCCAATTTGTCGCAATATGAAAATATGTTCGATATTCTCGCCAATATTCCAATGCGACTAAGACCTGTTCTTCAAGAGTTAGGATAGTCCCACGCCCTCTTCTGTCTTTATGATTTTCTGACCTGAATTATTCCAAGGCTTTAACCATTACTTTTAAGGTTTGAATTTTGACACCAAATCTACGTTTAAATTGATAAGATGTCTCTCTTTAGATAAGATTGATTTTTCATGATTTACTGATTGTGCAACAACCAATATAAGTTTCTAGTATCTTATCCTGTTTCTAGCAAGGCAAGAGTAAAAATAAGTTAAGAGTTGGGATTCAATCCAGTAAAACTCTCTATTATATCATAAAATTATTTTGCAAGAGGTCTATTGCAACAAATTACCAAGGGCAGCAGCCCCAACTTTTCCAGAGCAACTATCACAACCCCGCCCCAAGTCAAAACCCTTGCTGGATATGTCTTTATTGCTGCGTGCCTATTGCTTTCTCGGATTGCTGGAAGGGTTGGCAGGAATGACAGGTTTTCTGTTGGTTTGGTGGGCAAATGGCTACGGAATTACGGAGTTGCAGGCGATTAATTCGACCATTCTGGCACGATCGGCGAATGCTACCCAGATGGCAGTTTATCATCAAGCAACGACTGTGACATTAGCTGCGATCGTTGCTTGTCAGGATGGCAACGTTTTTGCTTGCCGCAGTGAGCGCGTCTCGATTTTTCGCTTAGGCTTTTTTAGCAACCGTTTGATTTGGTTCGGGATTGCTGTTGAGTGGGCGCTGATTCTATCGATTATCTATGTTCCAGCCTTACAAAAAATCTTTGCCACTGCACCGCTATCTCCCGTGCAATGGTTGATACTGCTCGTTTGTCCGCCATTAATCTTGATGGCTGACGAACTCCGAAAGCAAATCTTGTACAGGGTGGCGCATAAATAGCCGTAGGGTGCGTCGCTTGCAGAAAATCCCCAAAGAACGATCGACAATTGAATAGCGACGCACCTGAGAAACACGCCCGTGAAAACAAACGCAACATTTTTGTGTAGCAAGACTTTTGCGATCGCGTTTAGGAGTGTGCGCGGTGCGATCGCACTACCAAAATAAACAAGCTGAATCAAGGCGAAGCAAAGAAGCTGGTTTTAGACAAAACCAGGAAATTTCTCACTCAAACTTCGATCGAAATAATACTGACACCAAAATTCTGCTACTTCTAACAACATCGGTATAGATTCAGGAGTTATACCTGAACCATACTGCGGGGCATAACGTTCTACATATTCTCTAGCTAGTTTATAAATCCAATAGGGAAAATCGTTGTCTACGAAACAACGCAGTGCATAGTCTAATTTCAATAAATATCCACTGCGGACAAAATGTACTGTTGCCCAGTGAACATTACGACGATCGTCCCCTTGTAGGTCATTAATTGTTCTCAATAACCTATAGATAGATTGCGTGCCTTCATCAGTAGGATTTTCTAAGTAAATTTCCATTAGGGCGATCGCCTCATCGACTACCTGTTTGTGCTGTTCCCATTCTTCTTGAGGGTAGTGTTCGGGACAAGTAGCCTGATTCATCTGGTGTTCTACTCGTTTAGCAATGTAGAGCGCAAATTTTTCGGCGGCAACTCGATCTTCTGTGCACAAACTTTTGATACTTGTCAGCCTGGTTATGGATATAGCAAATCGAGTTTTTTCAACTTCTTTGGCTGTTTGAACCCATTTTTTGATTTTATTGGCAATAGGAGCTTGTGAAGTTTTTGGTTTCATTTTAATTAATAGAATGCACAAATTTTGTCGTCTATGTCTTTGTGTATTATACAGAAAGCTATGTCATAGATGCCGATCGCCATTTCGGTGGTTTTTCGGGAATTTTGCTGTTTTGGGCGATCGCACTGGGAGTCGCGGGTTCAAATCCCGCCGCTGCGATCGCAAAAACCCGCCGAATTAAGCGGGTTTTGTAGTTTTCCTAAACCTAAATCTTTTCACTCTTGAGAAATGATTAAACAATCACTGCCAACTTTCGACAAAAAATCTGGAAACGCTGATGTGGGGTTTCCATCTTTGTTTACAACTCTGCGGAGTGTATAGCCTTTTTCAGGAACTTTGCCGAAAAACGAGTTTCTGCGATCCCAAATATCCCCATTCGGAGTGTTCGGATCTCGATCTATCAAAAAATCCATCAGCCACGACGGTACAGACAATCCAAACACGATCGGCGTGATGTGCCCGTGCTGCAAAGCTGCATCCGAGAAGCGGAACAAGTAGCTGAAGCGAGAAAATTTGACGGCATAAAGTAACATCCGTCCCGCCATTGATGAATGAAATGTCCAGACAACTGGATCATAAATCCGCAGCAATAACGTTCGTTGGTTAGCATTCCATTCAGAATTGTACATCGTCAGACAATAGTCTGGCAAAATATTCCCGTCCATAAAGAAGATACCTTGGAGGGCTTCGGGAAATTCGGGTGGATGTTCTGCTTTCATCCAAGTTGCGATATTTTTTAGTTTCTTTGTTTCGATTAACATGGTATTATTTAACCTCGAAAATAGTTGTGATTTCCTGTCAGGTTAGATACCCCCTTTATTTATTAGTCCGTGAAGGTGGACTTCTTTTCAAGGCCGGGCGGGACACTCCACAAGCAATTTGATGTCTTGTGGAATAGGCATCTTGCCTGTTGCAAGGGCGAGACACTCCACAAGCAATTTGATGTCTTGTGGAACAGGCATTTTGCCTGTTACGATCGCCGAACTTTACCAACTGTACTCACCACATCCACCAGCATATTCATTGCAACGTCTTTAGCGGGGCAAATCCGTCCCGCGCTGCGATCGCCCACCGCATGAAAACCCATATGATAAGGGCACAAATTCTCGCGATTAGCGTTGAATTCGTACACCGTAGAGCCCCAGAAACTCCCGTCAAGCAGCCCTAGACTGAGCGGTATCAGTACCTTGGTGCCGGCGGGGAAAGTGCGTTCTTTGCCCCCTAGCGTGGCGGTAAATGGCTCTGTGGCGACTCGGTGTGTGGCGCTGACGGGAGCCCAGAGGCGCGCACATTCCAGGAGGAAAAGCTCGATCGACTGGCGATCGTCCAAATCGAGATCGTCCCAAAACTCAGTCGGATTAATTTCAGCCGTCTGTGTTCCTTTATACGCGGGTAGAGGGCGGTATCCCATAGCCGTGTAACCTAAGTGCAGGGGGCCTTGCAGTCCCGCTATCCCCATAATCGCTGTCATCAGCTTCGCCAATTCCCGCCTAGTCATCCCGTTGTTTTCCGAGCTCTCCTCGAAGTCGGCTAAAGCGGGAGAATTTTCGTAAATCGTCGCCGCGCGCTCGATGAGAGCCGACAAATCCCCGTGTCCAAACAGGTTCAGGCTTTGCAGCAGGCTGCCGGCGACGGCGAAGTAGTGCGCGGGGCTTTGGCGGATGTAGTGTAAATCGGTGAGAAGTTCGATCGCAGGCTTGTCATCTGGGTTAATCCCAAAAATTACGTAGTGCAGGTATGGGACTAAAAATCCCATCCAACCGCGCTTCACATCCGTAAAAAACGCTCCCCCCGCGCCGTGCGGCATCTCGGTATAATCTGCTGCTAGCCGATCGAGTAACCGTCTGCTGATTTCGTCTCCTTGGCGAGTGGTTGTCGCACTGTTGAAGAGATACTTCTGCATACAGCTTCGGAAGGCTGCGTGGTTGCTGCTACCGTCTGGTTCGCGATCGGACAAAGACAGCAAAAACAGGTTCCTACCGCCGACATCTTGGTTGGGGGAGAGATCCGGATCGAGCACAGAAGTACCCAGCCTCCATCCGCGCGCCTGGGGCGATGTGAGTGCTGCTTCGAGTGTGGCAAATTCTCCCATCACCACTTGTCCCGCGCAGCAAAAATTAGCCCCGAAAGCCAGCCGTTTGATTTGCAAATAGGTGGGTTCGTTGGCAATGAAACCCTCAATTAGGGCGATCGCGGGCAGCATCGTTTTGCTGAGGCCCTCCTCTGGGTTTTGCAAAGCCCAAGCCTGAAACTCATTCAGGGCCGGGTTCATCAGCGGTGAGAAAATAGTATCTAAATTTAGGTTCATGATAATTCCTCCGAGATCCTCTGGCTATAACACGCTTCGCCTTTAGCAGCAAGAGGGTATTGAGTCCTTATTGAGTAGGATTCAATACCCCCAGAAATGCGAAAATCAGTAAGTATAACTATAGCCATGTTTATTGGTGAACGTCGTGGCAATATAGATTAATTCTACTGAATATGTTTGCGTCCAAGTCTAGCCTGGTTCCGGAGATTGACTGTAATTGATCACGATTGCTGGTAAGTATATATACTCTCTAGTTTTTAAGTGTTAGCGCCAATTTCTGAGAGTCGCAGATAACTACGGTTATCTGCGACTACTTGCTATTAGATTGAGGCAAAATCGGCGACACTAATCAGACTCGAAGATACCCCAGTTAGAAAAGCAAAAACTTTTCCGGTTGAGGCAAAACTAATCTGAGTTATGCCATTACTTTCAGTAATTGCCAATTGCGAGAAAGTCACTCCATTACCGAGAATCAGCAAATCTTTGCCATCTTCAAAATCAGCAACAGTATCGATGCCCGCATCAATAGATAGTAAGAAGCGATCGCTCGCCAAGCCTCCAATCAAAGTATCATCTCCCAAATCGCCGCTGAGGTAATCGTTGCCTTCACCTCCTAGCAGAATATCATTGCCTTGACCGCCGTAGAGGGTATCGTCGCCCTTTTCACCCATCAGGATATCTGCGCCTCGATTACCAGAAATAAAGTCATTACCAGCACCACCTGTCAAGGTATCAAAACCCTTACCGCCGTAGAGAGTATCATCGCCGATTCCGCCATCGATCAAGTCATTGCCTTGATTGCCGTTGATCCAATCATTGCCATCAAGGCCAAACAGGAAATCATTTCCCTTTTTGCCGCGCAACAAATCATCAGCAGCGCTACCGACTAGGGTATCATCACCATCAGTGCTTTCGACAGTGTTTTGGCCATCTTTGACTAATTCTATACCGCTATCGGGGAAGGGTTCTTCGGGATTTGAAGGTGCGCTGGAATCATCTGTTACAGTATTGCGGACAGTAGGGTTGTTAACTGTCGCCGACTGAATTTGGGTATTTAGGGATGCGCCTGTATTTTCTGCGATCGCCTGCTGAATCGTTTTACTTCCTGCTGCTACTTGCTGCAAGTCTTTGGCGACTTCGCCTTGTTCGACTTTTTGTACGCGGGCTATTTCGGTGGCTGCATCTGAAGACGAGGAATTGCTGGATGCGATCGCGCCAATCCGTTGATTGCCCTCTGCAATAATTTTTGCAGCATCGGAGGCAATGGGAGATACTTGCGGGGAAAGCAGTTCGCCTGCCGCCGACAGAATAATGGTCTGCAATTGTGCTGGATTGCTTAAATCGAGAGTGCCAGATTTTATTTGGTTGGCAAGGGTGAAAATAATGCGATCGGCAATCTCATTTTTAGCAGTGGTTGAAGCACCGCTAATTAAATTAGTTACCAAGACAATGGTATTTTGTACTTTGGCGTGGGCGGCATAAACAGCTAACCCGTTCGGAT
Source organism: Microcoleus sp. A2-C3 (assembly GCF_036706065.1). NCBI lineage: Bacteria > Bacillati > Cyanobacteriota > Cyanophyceae > Oscillatoriales > Microcoleaceae > Microcoleus > Microcoleus sp. A2-C3. The sequence goes on from NZ_JAUBVX010000018.1 coordinate 19,141, forward strand.
CGTTTTGAGTAATTGCTTCTAGCGGATCGTAGCTGCCCAAATCAACATCAGCCGGCAGCCCCAGCGCCGATTTCACTTGAGTTTCAGCAGTTTCAGGGTTAGTACCTTGCTGGGCTAACTCAGCGATGACGGTAGTTAAAGGTGTCACCACCTCTGACTCGGGAGTAGAAGACAACTGAGTGTCTAGAGGCAAATAGGTCGAGACATCTATCCCGTTGGTCATAATAATTTTGCCTTCGGTAGAGTCGATCTTGCCATCCTGATTTTTGTCAAACTTTTCTAGTTCTATTGTGAGGTCGAAGCTGCCATCAGGGTTAGTAAAGGCGAAGGGTTCATTATCATCTCGCACCCCATTGAAGTTGGCATCAAAGAAGACTTGCCCACCCGTTATGTAACCGTCAATGGCACGACTCTTGCGCGTCGAACCACTTCCCAATCGGAAGTCAGCCAGTTTGATTTCACCCAGGTGCTTCTCGTAAGCTGTGTTCCATGTAACCTTAGGGAGTTCCGTCCAGCTCAATTTGACCGAGCGATAATCAGCCTTAAAATCTAGGGCGGCTTTTACATCGCCATTGACTTCAAACAGGTTCAGCGGATTACTGATACCGGAAGTAATTTCTGAGGCATGAATTTTGCCATCGCCACTGGTGCCCTTGCTCAGGTCTTCGCCCACGTCGAGCAAGTCTAACTTAGCATTCGCCTCAATACCGCCCGTGAGATAAGCTTTAGCTACCAAAACATTAACCCCGCCGCTAGCTTTAATACTAGCCTTGAGCTTGAGTTCATTTACATCGTCTCCCGTACCATTCGCATTTTGGCGATCGCTCACGTAGAAGCCATCGAGAACTTTATAGGCATCTGAGGCATTAAAGCCAGATTGTTTCCATTGAGAAAGTCCAGAAGTATCAAAGCCGAACGCAAAGTTAGCTTTAGCTTCAAACTCTCCCTCTAACTTGCCGTTGACACCTACATTTACCTTAGGAATGGAGTAGATAGGAAACTCTTGATCAATCTTGAAGTTAAAGTCTAGTTTTGGCACTTTATAGGTGAACAAGTTGACATCCGGTTTACCCATCAGCAAGTCGATGGCAGATTGAGGATTGGTCAAGATCGGAAAACTCAGCCCATCCATCTTTTGAAAGAGGGTCAGCAACTCTTGAGTCTTGCCCTTTGACTTTGATTTAGCTTGGTCAGTGGGAGATGCCGGGATTTTGGTTTTAGTTGTCTTAGCGGTTTTAGTATCAGCGTTGGGATCTGTGGCATCGAAATCGATCGCGTAGTCACCTAAATCTATAGCAATGTTGCCCTCTTGAGATGAAAGACTCTTGAGCAAATGACTTGCTTCGCCGATGTACTGAAGGGCATCTAGGAATCGAGTATCGATCTTTTTGCCTGCCAGCTTTGCACCCACTTCGACCAGCGTCACCTTACCATCCTTCGGCGTCACCTTGCCATCCTTGCCATCGTTATTTTGGTCAAAGAAATCCCTGATAGCACTGAATTCAGACAGCAGTTTAATATCGCTGTTGAGTGCAGTAATGATAGGACGAGCCGGGTTAACAACATCATTGACTTTGGTAATAATAGGTTTGGCAAAACCCGTGATAAAGCTACCCAAGTCGAGCTGCATATTTTTGAATGCAACATTTGGTTTTTGCGGCCCGGTTAATTGATCGTTGGCGTAATTGAAAATCGGCCAATTGACTGCTAAGTCGAAGTTGTAGGAGGGGATAGCTGCATTCCCGTTAATGCTAGTTTTAGCTTTTAAACCGAGATTAGCACTGCTATTTAAGGTGGGAGTCAATAAGTCTGACAACTGATAGTTGCTGGTCAGTTCTGAGAAAGTTAAGCGATCGCCATCATTATTACCTCCCAAATTATCCAAATCATTTAATTTTACTGCAAATTTTGCTTGAGCTTTGGTAGGATTTTTTGCATCGTTGGCAAGGTCTATTTGGAAAAATCCTAAGTTACCTTGGGCATTGAAATTATCATCGAGACCAGCTTCTACATTGGCTGCCAGTTTAGTTTTGTTGGTGTCAACATAGAAGCCAAAATCTTTATTGACGCCAAATCCCAAGGACAAATTGCCGTCAAATTTGGATTGCGCTTTACCATTGACATTTAAACCTAATGCCGGAATTCCTAAATCTCCAGAAAGGTTAACATCTGGGAAATCATAATTTCGATCTAGAGAAATTTGCAGGTTGATATCGTCTGGAGTCCCATTACCAATTACCTTCAAGCTCGGTCTGGGGAAATAGAGACCTAGAAAAGATTTTGTCGAGACGGACTCAGGGAAATATTTTCTTAATCCTTCTTGCAAATTGCTGGCAAGTTTTTGAGTAAAGCGCTGGCTAAATTCAGAAGTTAATTTTGAACCTAATGCTTCGGAATTGAAATTACCACCAATCGAGTCTTGGATGAGAGATTGAAGGGTAGAACTGAGGCTGCTAACACTCAATGACTTCAACTCATTAACCGTACTCTCCCTCACAGTGTCAATGAAATTTAAAGCATCTGAATTGCCTGGGATAACATCTTTCAGTTTCCCTAAAATTGGCAAGTTAACTTGCATTAAATTTTGATTCAAATTGTCCTGAAGCTGATTTAATTGTTGACCTAACTGTTCTAATGTTTGCCCCCATTCAAAAGAGACATTATCGATGTTAACTGTTGGCTGTTGCGGTGTCGTTAATTGACCGTTAGCATAATTAACGATCGGCCACTTAACACCCAAATCGAAACCGAAGGAAGGAAAAGCAGGATTGTCCTTAATGCTAGTTTTAGCTTGGAGACCTAGATTAGCATTCGCAGTTAAGGTAGAATCGAATAAATCTGACAACTGATAGTTGCCGTTCAGTTCTGAGAGAGTTAAGCGATCGCCATCATTCGCACCTCCCAAATTATCTAAATCTTTCAAATTGACGGCAAACTTAGCTTCAGTCTTAGTGGGATTTTGAGCTTGATTATTCAGGTCAAGTTGTAAAACGCCTAAATTGCCTTTCGCCTTAAACTTGTCATCGATTCCTGCGTCAAAATTAGCTGTCAGCTTGGTTTTGTTGGTATCTATAAAGCAACCAAAATCTTTATTGACACCCACAGCTATTGACAAGTCAAAATCCGCTTTTGATTGTCCTTTTCCATCTGTAGTAAAACCTAATCCTGGTACTGCTAAATTTTGGGAGAGGTTAGCATCGGCAATTTGATATTGTTTGCCAATGTAAATTAGCAAAGTATTTTCATCTTGAGTGGAATTTTGATTTACCTTAACCTTGAACTCTGACCCAAGTACATTGCGGATAGTTGTTTCTAACTGATCTGTCGTTTGATTTGCCCCATTTTTAACTGCATCGACTAGCTTAGTCTTGAAGTTGCTAATAAAATCTGGGGAAATGTTCTTGAGTGGGCCGATAATGGGTAGGTTAACTGCCTGTAATTGATTGTCAAAAATTTTCTCAAGTTTATCCAATCCAGCTTCTACACCGCACCAATTCTTTGCATCGATGCCACCAGCAATGGTGTCATTGCCAATCCTTCGCGGTGCAGATGACGTTGGTGTTAGCGTGACTGGTGTCGGTGTCGGCGAATTTGAGTCTGGCGGTAGCGGTGCTCCCGTCGGAGTCGGTGTTCCCGTCGGAGTTGGTGTCGGAGTCGGCGTTCCCGTTGGTGTCGGAGTCGGAGTTGGTGTCGGAGTCGGAGTCGGCGTTCCCGTCGGTGTCGGAGTTGGTGTCGGTGATGGCGTTCCCGTCGGTATCGGCGTTGGAGTTGGTGTTGGTGTCGGCGCTATATCGTTATCGGTAATCGCCACCGTCGTGTCCACAATCCCAATTCCGTTATACTTAGCATCAGCACTCGCAGCCGTATGAGAAATACTGCCCGTATGATTTCCTTCAACAACCGCATCGTCAACAGCGGTGACAGTGACTGGTTGCGTGACATTCCAGTTAGTCGTGTCGAAATTAATCGGTGCGATCGCATTTATTTGACTGCCCGTATTAAAGCTAACTGTGACCGGTGCAGTTGGCTGCGAATTTAGTTTAAGTGTATAAGTGCCAGTCGCAACTCCTTCTGTAGCAGTTGTGATCGCAGGAGAAATGCTGACACCTGCTGTATCGTTATCGCTATTGCTAACAGTGACATCGGTGGGATTGAGGTTGCTGTAATTGCTATCAGTGCTCGCAGCGGCAGCGGTGACAATAGTGTAAGCGCGATCGCCATCGGCTACACTGTCGTCAACACCTGTTACCGTTACCTGCTGCGGAGTATTCCAGGTATTGGGAGTGAAAGTTAGGCTATTTGTCGAAACAGTTCCCTCTGCGGGATTGTCACTGGTGAGTGCGATCGCCACTGGTGCGATCGGCTGCGTGTTCAGGACAACGCTGAAATTAGCCGTACCGCCTGCTTCAGTCGTAGTTAATCCCGCTGTCGGGTTAACGGTAATCCCAGGAGTTTCGTTGTCGCTGTTAGTAACGCTGACATCCGAAGGATTGACATTGTTGTAATTGCTGTCGGTACTAACAGCCGCAGCGGTAACGATATTATAAGTTTTACTGCCATCAGCAATGGTGTCGTCAACACCCGTCACCGTTACCGTTTGCGGTTGATTCCAGTTAGCAGATGTGAAGGTTAAACTATTGCTAGAAACTTTTCCCTCCGCCGGATTGTCACTACTCAAACCAATGCTCACGCTAGCACTAGGTTGAGTATTAAGTTTGACGGTAAATGTCGCAGTGCCACCCGCTTCTGTCGTCACTGATCCGCTAACGGGATTGACTGCAATTCCGGCAGTATCGTCATTAGTAATAGTCGTTGTCGCGCTAGCAGTTGTAATTGTCGGAGTTTGACCGGGTGCAACTGGATTCGATAACGTGACAGTAATAGTTTCGTCAGGTTCGATCGCACTATCGCCTAAAACATCCAGCGTCAAAGTTTTGGATGTCTCGCCCGCAGCGAAATTAACCGTACCAGTCAGACCTGTTGCCCCGGAAGTACCGCCGATCTTGTTATAGTCAGTACCGTTGACAGCAGTTCCGGCGATCGCATAATTGACGCTACTCGCCGCACCAGTGCCGCCGCTGCGAGTCACAGTAAAAGTTAGAGGAGTTGTGCCTGTGTTGCCTTCGAGGATACTGGGAATACCAGCAGCAATGGCGTAAGAAATTTGACCGTTAGCTGCAATTGTCAGTGTTGTTTGTTTTGTTGTACCAGCAACGCCTCCAGTAATTGTACCCAAATTGAGAATTGCGGTTTCGGCGTTCTCTGGAATATTGTCAGGCTTAATAGTAAATGCAACATTCTTGGTAAGTGCCGAACCTGTTGCACCTGCGGCGAAAGTAATCGAGTTAGGGGAAATCGTGTAGTCTGAATTTTGGGTGCCTGTGCTACTCGGATCGATAACAATTGGTATAACTACATCGTTTAAGGGAGTGCCACCACTGATGATAACGGGAATATTAATTACTGTGTCTGTTGTTCCTTCTGTACCGCTGAAAGTAGCCGCACCAAAATTGACTGTATTGGGTGAATTCAACAGAATCGAGACATCTTTAGAGGAAAAGTTCGGCGTAGCTAGATCCAACTTGCCGTCTGCATTAAAATCTGCCGCAGCCATGAAACGGGGAATTGTCCCGACACTAAAATTAGTGGCCGTACCAAAATTACCCGTACCATCCCCCAACAAGACTGAGACGTTGTTATCGCCGCCGTTGGATGCAGCTAGATCGAGTTTGCCGTCGGCGTTAAAGTCGCCCGTTACCACAGATTCGGGAGACGATCCGACACTAAAGTTGATGGCTGTACCAAAATTACCCGTACCATCCCCCAACAAGACTGAGACGTTGTTAGTGGCAGTGTTCGATGCGGCGAGATCGAGTTTGCCGTCACCATTAAAGTCGCCTGTAACGACAGAATGATTCCCTGTCCCCGCGCTAAAGTTAACGGGGGCGCTAAAGTTGCCAGTACCGTCCCCCAACATAACAGAAATGTTGTTAGTAGCGGTATTGTTCGACGCGACTAAATCGAGTTTGTTGTCGCCGTTAAAGTCGGCTGTGGCGATCGAAAGAGATGCCCCTGCATTAATACTAACGGGAGTGCTAAAGCTACCGGTACCGTCTCCCAAAAGAATTGAAATGTTGCTACCGGCTGTGACTAAATCGGGCTTGCCATCTCCATTAAAGTCGCCCGCTGCGATCGCCCTCGGATTTATCCCTGAACCGAAGTTGGTAGGATTACCAAAACTACCTGTACCTGTCCCCAACCGGATCGAAACGAAATTGCCGTTGGTGCCAGTGGTAGGATTCGCCACAGCTAAATCGAGGTTGCCGTCTGCATTAAAGTCGCGGATTGCAATGGAATTGGGAACCTCGTTGCCAAGGTTAAATAAGTTGGCAGCAGTACCAAAGCTGCCCGTACCAGTCCCTAACAATATAGAAATATCTCTGGAGTTAAGGTTTGCCACGGCTAAGTCGGGGAAGCCGTCGCCGTTTAAGTCGCCCGGTGCGATCGAAATGGGAGTTGCCGTCGCAGCAAAGCCGGCGCTGAAGTTGGTGGCCGCACTGAAGCTGGAGAGAACGTAGTTGTAACCTGTCAGAACTTGCGGCCAAAATGCTAAAGGTGCTTTAATTTTCCCTACTGTCACTTCCAATTCCCAGTCGCCACCCAATGCTGCAATGCCTGTAAGCCTGGAAGAAGCTGCAACACTAGCTCCTGTTAGCTGACTCAAGCGCTGTACAAATGCTTTACCTAAATTTCCCTCAGCAACATTGCAGCCGTAGAGAAGAATTTCAGCATTTGGTGTTAGCCAGCGCGCCCATTCCTTGACTGCTTTGAGGAAATTGTCGGCGCGATCGCTCAACTTTTCCCAACTCAACTGAATTTTACCTAGTTCCAGGCTGCCAGGTGTGCCGTGAGAGATGATGTGAATTTCTGAAAATTTACCTCCCTGCAACGCTTCTGCAATTTGTTCTAAGCCGTTGCAGTTAGAATCCAATAGAATTACTTCGGTTCCAGGGATAACGCCGTCTGCTAAAGTTTGATAGTCTGGTACGGCTGTGTCGATAAATGCGATCGATCTGCTAGAAGGTTGGGTGATTGAGTTGGACATAATACACCTACCGATCGGCTAACAATTGTCATAGCTGATGTCTAGACCGCTGGCAGCTATGCAAGGGGTTTGATTAATATCTGGCGCATGCAAAGAAATTCATGTGAATCGAACATAGCCTTTTTACTGAAATCCTCATCAAAAATTTACATTAATTATAATTTTTGTCGTGAAATTACTTAATTTTTTGTAATATACCGAAATTAAGCAGTGTAATTTATACCAAATCCGGCTTCTATAAGTAAGTGGGTACAAATAAACAAAACGTGGGTCGGGGGGGGTTTTGCACTAATAAACTCTCTTGTATCTCGCGATCCAGGCTAAATCCGCCCCTAAAATATTTTATTGTTTTTTCGCGCTTGTCTACTTACCCCGCTTAATCATTTGTCAGGAATAGCTGTGCTTGTCTATTAAGGCAATGAACAAGGAGAGGGAAAGGAATAAATTTGTTATTCGGAAGGGGAGTAAGAATTGGGCTTCCCTCTCTGATCAAAGGGAGGGGAGAGGGGTCAAAGGACTATTGCGATCAGTGCAAGATATCAGTTGAAATCGACTGCACTAATCAGACTGGACGACACCCCATTTAGAGAAGCTAAAATTTCTCCGGTTGCCGCCAAGCGAATTAATGTTGCACCGCCATTTTGAGCGATCGCCAATTGCGAAAAAGTAATGCCGCTGGCGAGTGTTAGTAAATCTTTGCCATCTTCAAAATCGGCGATCGTATCAATGCCAGAATTGGCAGATAGTAGGAAGCGATCGCTCCCGATGCCTCCAATCAAGCTATCATCTCCCATTTCACCGCTGAGGAAGTCGTCGCCATCACCGCCATTGAGCAGATCGTTGCCTTTGCCGCCGCGCAAGGTATCATTGCCAGTGCTACCGTCTAGGATATCATCACCTAGATTGCCAAAGATGATATCACCACCGTCGCTACCGGTGATAGTATCAATTCCCTTGCCACCATAAAGGGTATCGTCGCCAAAACCGCCATTGATTAAGTCATTGCCTTGATTGCCATTAATCCAGTCATTGCCGTTAAACCCGAAAATCAAATCATTCCCTTTTTTGCCGCTGAAAACATCGTCGCTGCTGTCGCCGCCTAGAGTATCGTCGCCATCAGTACCGATTTTTTGATTGGGGGAATTGTTGACTAATTCTATGCCGCTGTCGGGGAAAGGTTGGGCAGGAGTGGAGTCACTGTTTACACTCTGGCGAATTGTTGGGTTATTGACGGTTGCTGATTGAATTTGTGCGTCTAAAGATGTGCCTGTATTTTCGGCGATCGCCTCTTGAATTGTCTTGCTGCCGATCGCGACTTGCTGCAAGTCTTTGGCAACTTCACCTTGTTCTACTTGTTGTACCTTGGCAATTTTAGTTGCTGCGTCTGCTAATGGGAGGTTGCTGGAGGCGATCGCCCGTACCCGCTGATTCCCTTCTGCGATAATTTTAGCAACTTCCGGTGCAAGATTAGATGCTGTCTGTGCTTGCAGTTGAGTGGCGGCTGACTGAATGACGGTTTGTAATTGCGCGGGATTGGTTAAATCGACAGCGCCGGATTGAATTTGGTTAGCAATGGTAGAAATTAGGCGATCGGCAATTTCAGTTTTAGCAATATTGGAACCACCGCTAATCAAATTCGTTGTCAAAACAATTGCATTTTGTACCTGAATATGCACTGCATAAACAGCCAAACCGTTAGAGTCATTTTGGGTAATTGCTTGTAGCGGATCGTAGCTAGTCAAGTCAATTGCTGGCGATACTCCAAATGCTGCTTTAACTTTAGTCTCTGCTTCATTAGAATTGATACCTTGTGCAACCAACTTCTCCATCAAAGTGGTTAAAGGAGTAACCACCGTAGCATCTGGTATTGCAGTTAGTGGCGTTTGCTGCGGTAAATAAGTCGCCGTATTTATGCCGTCAGTAACGACAAGTCTGCCTTCATCCGGTTCGAGTTCGCCGCTGTTGTTTTTGTCAAATTCGGGGAGAGAGACATCTAAGTTAAAACTGCCATCGACGTTAGAAATTGTGAAAGGTTCTTTTTCATCTTGGATGCCGTTAAAGTTAGCATCAAAGAAAACTTTGGCTCCAGTCAGGTAACTGTTAACACCGCTACCGCTCTTTCTTGAACTTTCTCCAGTGCCAAATTTTGCTAACTCAAATGTGGCAAAATTTTTATCGTATACTGTTTTTTCTAAATCGATATCTCCTAAGAATGTTTCAATCTTAAAACCGACTTTTACTATCGCACCCAAGTAAGCATTAACTTGACCAGATACGTCAAATAACTTCCAAGGTTCGCTGAGGCGTGGAACAATTTCAGAACCTCTAAGTTTACCATCACTTGTCCCGTTACTTTCTCCACCATCTACCAAATCAATCCCTATTCTTCCTTCAATTCCGCCTTTGACAAAACCAGAAGCAATGAAGACATCGATACCCAGACCTGCTGCGATATTTGCGTTGATTTTTAGTTCCTCAACATCCGCACCAGTACCGTCGGGATTTGCGCGATCGCTTACGTAAAAACCATCTAAAACTTTGTAGGCTGATGACGGAGAAAATTCATCGTCTTTCCATTCTTTTAGTCCGTAAGTATCATACCCAAAGGCGAGGTGTGCTGACGCATTAAAGTTGCCTTCTATCAACCCTGCTATCGGCCCAAATATAGGAAATGTTTTCCGATAATCGAAATTTACTCCCAGTTTAGGCATATCGTAGATGAAAAGGACAACATCTGGTTTTCCTAAAAGGAGTTGAATGGCTGTTTCTGGCTTGGTTAAAATTGGCAAGTCTATGCCGGGAACACTCTTGAATTGATTGACAAATTCTTTTTTATTACCGGCTGTTTTACCATTGATTTGTTGAGAAAGATCGGAAACCGAGTTGGTCAGTATCGGTGTTTTGTTTTTGAGGCTAGAGTTTGGCTTGGCAACATTAATATTGCCTAAACTGTAGGAACCTAAATCGATCGCAATATTTCCTGAAGAGTTTGACAGGCTATTTGCCAATTGCGATATCTCGTCGATTTTGATAACTGCATTTAAGAAGTCAGTAGCAACATTACCGCCGGATAATTTAGTTGCCAGTTCCAAGATCGAAACTTGGCCATCTCTATTGTTATCGAAGGGTTCACCAACGCCAATTTCTGACAGTAACTTAGTGTCTGTATTCAGGAAATCGATAACAGGTCTAAAAGGATCGATTATATCAGAAACAGTGGTGAGTATTGGTTTAGCTAAGTTACTGATAAAGGTTCCTAAATCGAGTTTGAGGTTGTTAAATTCGACTTTCGGGTTAGGCAATCCGCCAAAGGGATTGTCGGTGGTTGGCGAACCTATATTTCCCTGATTATTTGATGGCAAGAATGAAGATGAATTTGAAGTCGTGCCTGTGTTTGAATTTGCGGAACCTAGCGATTGATTTAACGCTGAAAAATTTGGGCTAGATAAAAGTGCTGAATTGAAATTTGATATACTCGATGAACTTGACGGAGAAGTTGAGGATGAAGGCGAATTATTTAATTTGCCATTCTTATAATCAATCAGCGGCCAATTGACTGCTAAATCGAAGTCAAAAGATGGAAAAGCAGCATCTCCGTCGATGCTAGTTTTGCCGTGCAAACCGAGATTGGCATTACTGGTTAAGCTAGATTGAAATAAGTCTTCTAACTGATAACTGCCGTCTAACTCAGACAAAGTTAAACGATTGCCATCATCAGCGCCGCCCAGATTATCTAAGTCATTCAACTTGACTTCAAAATTGGCATCTAGTTGAGTTGGGTTTTCCGGATCGTCGGTGAATTCAGCTTGTAAAAAAGCGAGGTTGGCTTGAGGTTTGAATTTTTTAGGAAGTCCTAACTTAAAGTTAGCATTTAATTTGGTATTGTCAGTATCGATGTAGCAGCCAAAATCTTTGTTGTAACCGACACCAATAGATAACTCATAGTCAAAGTTGGGTAATTGCTCAGGTAGATTTAAGAATTTAGAAGCAACTGGTGAAATCGCTGTTTGATAAGGAACGCTTGAACTAAAACGAGATACATTACCACTATCTATAATAGTTGCTAATGTGTCTGAATCGCTGATAGTGGAATTGATACTTGATGCTTCTATCTCATTGGATAAATTGGTAAAACGAGATAGATTTGCCGTCGGTGCCGCGAAAATTTGACTCCCGGGCTTCGGAGTTTTTTTGACTTTTAAGCCTAGTGCTGGTAGCCCTAAATCTTCAGCAAAATTAATATTATCGAGCTGATATTTTTTGCCGATTTTAATGACTAAGTTAGTGTCATTGGGATTTGAACTACTCTCGACTTTAACATCGAATGCCGAACCAACAACCTCCTGAATGCTATTTTCTAGCTGACTAGGTGTGAAATCAGTTGCATTTTTAACCGTATTGACTAGACTATTTTTGAAATCGCTAATAAAATTAGGAGAAATACCGCTGAGTCGCCCTAAAATTGGCAATTTGAACACATTGAGTTGTTCGTTAACAATGTTTTCCAGTTTGTCTAATCCTTTTTCCAAACCGCACCATAGGGTTTTGTTATCGGTAATGCCTACAGGTGTTGGCGTTGGGGTAACAGGTGTTGGCGTTGGGGTAACAGGTGTTGGCGTTGGGGTAACAGGTGTTGGCGTTGGCGTTGGGGTAACAGGCGTTGGCGTTGGGGTAACAGGCGTTGGCGTTGGCGCAGTGTCGTTATCGGTAATGGCGACATTGACACCCCCAATTGCGATCGCACTATACTTGCTATCGGTACTGGTAGCTGTATGAGAAACACTGCCCGCATGATTTCCTTCGACAACCGCATCGTCTGTAGCCGTTACTGTGACTGACTTCGCCACATTCCAGTTAGTAGCGTCAAAGGTGATGGGCGCGATCGCACTTATTTGATTTCCCGTATCAAAACTGACTGTTACCGTTGCCGTTGGCTGAGTATTTAACTCAACGCTGTAACTGCCAGTCGCACCGCCTTCTGTAGCAGTTGTATTAGCAGGATTAATCGTAATGCCAGGAGTTTCATTATCGCTGTTAGTAACGCTGACATCCGAAGGATTGACATTGTTGTAATTGCTGTCGGTACTGACAGCAGCAGCAGTAACGATATTGTAAGTTTTACTGCCATCAGCAAGGCTGTCGTCAACACCAGTAACAGTTACAGTTTGCGGTGCATTCCAGTTAGCGGGAGTGAAGGTTAAACTGTTGCTAGAAACTGTACCTTCAGCGGGATTGTCACTGCTTAAACCAATAGCAACGTTAGCACTCGGTGTAGTGTTAAGTTTCACTGTAAATGTAGCAGTGCCACCCGCTTCTGTCGTCACTAATCCGCTGACAGGATTGACGGTAACTCCGGCAGTGTCATCATTACCGATCGTAGTTGTAGCGGCAGCAGTAGTAATAGTCGGAGTCGGGCCGGGTGCAACCGGATTTGACAAAGTAACAGTAATAGTTTCATCCGGTTCAATTATGGCATCGCCCAACACATCTAAAGTAATCGTTTTGGATGTCTCGCCCGCAGCGAAATTAACCGTACCAGTAACGCCAGTTGCCCCAGCAGTACCGCCGATATTATTGTAGTCGCTGCTGTTTGTAGCAGTTCCGCTAATGGCATAATTTACACTGCTGGCAGCATCTATACCGCCGCTGCGAGTCACGGTAAAAGTAACAGGAGTTTTGCCGCTGTTGCCTTCTGCGATGCTAGCAGTACCAGCAGCAATGGCGTAATCTACGGCATCATTGGCAGCAATTGTCAGTATCGCTTGATTTGTTGTACCCGCAATCCCGTCAGTAATTGTGCCAAAGTTGAACACCGCTGTTTCGGCGTTCTCAGGGATATTGTCAGCTTTGACAGTGACTGCTATATTCTGAGTGAGGGTGTTGGTACCTGCACTGAAGGTGAGAGTGGTAGGTGAAAAAGTGTAGTCGGAATTTTGGGTGGCAATGCTGCTGGGGTTAATTGCGATCGGTACAACTACATCGCTGAAGGGATTGCCGCCACTGATGTTGACGGGGACATTAACGAGGGTGTCTGTTGTTCCTTCAATGCCAGTGTAAGTGGCGGCACCGAAATTCACCTCAACGGTTGTATTCAGCAGGATCGAGACATCGTTAGAACCGCTGTTGGCGGTGGCGATATCGGGTTTGTTGTCGGCGTTAAAATCTTTGATGGCGATCGCTTTTGGATTTGTCCCGACTGCGTAGTTAATGGGGTTGCCAAAGGTGCCTTGACCGGTTCCAGTTAGAATAGAAACGTTGTTTGATTGATTGTTAGCCACGACGATATCGAGTTTGCTGTCGGCGTTTAAGTCGGCAACTGCGATCGATGTCGGACTATCGCCTCCTGCTGCGTAGTTAGTGGCACTGCCAAAGACACCTTGACCAATTCCAAGTAAAATGGAAATGTTGTTAGAAACGCTGTTGGTGATGGCGAGATCGAGGATGTTGTCACTGTTAAAGTCTCCTGCGGCAATGGATGTGGGATCAGTCCCAACTGCATAATTTACTGGGATTGAAAATCTGTCTGCACCAGCGCCTCCTGTGTTCAGTAGGATGGAAACGTTGTTAGAACCGCTGCTGGTGATAGCAAGATCGAGGCTGCCATCGCCGTTAAAGTCTCTCGCTGCGATCGCGGTTGGAGTTGTCCCTACCTGAGATATATTTTCTTCCGTAGCAAAACCATTGCCTTGAGCGTTTTGTAATCCGATGGAAACGCCGCCATTAATGTCTGCTACAACTATGTCTGATAAGTTGTCTGCGTTAAAATTTCCTACGCCGATCGCACTGGGCAGCTTTGTCCCAACCGAAAAGGAAGTGGCGTTGCCAAAAGTCCCTTGACCAGTACCCGGTAAGATGTAAACTGAACCACTAGGAAATTCTCCACCAGACCAGCTAGTTAAGGCTAGGTCGAGGAAATTATCAGTGTTAAAATTGCCCGCTATAATTGGGGTGTAACTAGAGGATTGATTCACGTTGGCGGGAGTGCCAAATCCTCCTTGGCTGTTCCCTATTAGTAGGGAAACAGCCGTTCCGCTTTCGACCGCTAAGTCTTGGATATTGTCGTTATTAAAGTTTTCGACAGTCAGGGATTGGGGATTTGCGCCGACAGGAAAGTTGGTAGTGGCACTGAAAGTAGACATGATTAATTTACCTATTAGTTAACAACAGTAATTTTTGATGTTTGGAGTTGTGAAACTGATGCAAATCGCACCTAAGCTGGCATCAGCGACACGATGATAGCACGTACAAGCAGGCTGCCTCCCACAGCTATTGTCAATATATTCCATACCGAAAATCGACTGTTAGGATCGTGGTAAGGTATCATTATAGTGTTGAGTTCATTCACACTCTTTTGAACTGGAAGCAGAGCGATTACAGAGAGTAATCCCGCTAATGTGTATGGCCTTGGGAGATTCCGACAAAACAGGATAATCGCAATCCAAGCAACAGTCAGCCAGAGTGGACTAAAGTTGGCATAAACACTGCGAGATTTAGCCCATTTTTTAATCTGTGCGAGTAAGGGATAGCAAAATAAACCCCCGAATACAGTTCTCCAGAAGGGGCTAATGTTGCTTTCATCTTCCGCTTTTAATAGCTGCCAGTTTTTGTAAAACCAAAAAAGCTGATAAAATCCCAACGTTACTATGGACATCACGAACAACTTAAACCGAGAAACAGGAAAGAAGATAGTTTGTGATTCTTCATTCATATCAAAAACCTCATTAATATTGAATGCCTAACGATATATTTGCTGCTAACTAAGTGAAGAAAATTAAATTAAATTCTGACTCAATACGGTTCACTTAATACTGTTTCTTCCCCGGAGATCCCCTAAATTCCCCTGAATAAGGGGGACTTTGAGCCTCTTTCTCCCCCCTTTTTAAGGGGGGGCTGGGGAGGATCTCCGGGTCAAGAAAACACGCCCTAGGGGGGGGTTATATTGAGCCAAAATCGGCGACACCAATCAGACTCGAAGACACCCCATTTAGAGAAGCTAAAATTTCTCCGGTTGCCGCCAATCGAATTAAGGTTGCACCGCCATTTTGAGAAATTGCCAATTGTGCAAAAGTAATGCCGTTGGTGAGTGTTAGCAAATCTGTGCCATCTTCAAAATCGGCGATCGTATCGATGCCAGAATTGGTAGATAGTAGGAAGCGATCGCTCCCCAGGCCTCCAATCAAAGTATCATCTCCGAAGCCGCCACTCAGGAAATCATTGCCATCACCGCCATTGAGCAAATCGTTACCCAGATTTCCAAACAGGATATCGTCACAGTTATTGCCCAGCAAAGTATCATTATCTTTGCCACCATAAACAGTGTCATTGCCCAAGTCGCCATCAATCAAATCGTTGCCGCGTCGGGCGCTGATGAAATCGTTATCGCTGCCGCCGGTAAGACTATCATTGCCATTCGTGCCGATAATTGAATTGGCAGAATTGTTGATAGGTTCGACACCGCCAGTGACAACAGGAACCGCCGAACCTTCCGGCAATGTCACAGCTTGAATTTTGGTATCTAAAGCAGTACCAGTATTTTCAGTAACTAACTGGGAAATTGTCTTACTTCCCGCACCAACTGCTTTGAAATCTTGAGTTGTTGCGCCCAAAGATACTTTTTGGACGCGGGCAACTGCTTGGGGAATTGATGTTCCTGCTGGGTTAGAGACAGCCGCATCAATGCGTTGATTTGCTGTTGCCATTACTGTCGCAGCTTGCGAGGTAATTTGGGTGACTTTTTGAATGTTGAAACTGGGGTCAATCTGCTGGATTTTACCAGCGGCTTGCTGAATGATTGGTTCTAAAGTGGCTGCATTGCTGAGATTTAAGGCAGAACCAGATTGAATTTTTTCCGTAATTGCACCCACAACAGCCTTGACAAGATCCTTAGTAGATGCACTAGATGCGCCGTCAATTAAACCGGCTGTTTGAGTGATCACGTTTTGGACTTTTACCATTGCTGCCAAAGTTTCCACACCGCCCGGTTCGCTGGCGTTGGTGGCTAAGATGGGGTCGAAATCTGCGATCGCAACATCAGCCGGAATAGCAAGAGCAGATTTGACCAGAGATTCGGCGCGCGAACTCTCAATTCCCTTATCAATTAAATCCACCATCAGAGTGGTTAACAGCGTCACAACAGTAGCATCAGCAGGCGCAGTAACAGGCGTTTCCAAAGGCAAACCCGTAGCGGTATCAATTCCGCCAAAAGCAACTAAATTGCCTTCATCTGAATCAATTTCTCCATTTTCGTTCTTGTCGAAAGTCTCGAAGGGAAAATCCAGATTAAATTGACCATTATCGTCAGTATTAGTTGATGGTTCATTAGCATCGAGAACACCATTTTTATTGGCATCCAAAAATACCTTAGCACCTGCAATGTAATTATCAATCACCCAGCGACCGTTAAGTTTCGTTATCTTGAAGGTTTGAGAACTGCTAGCACCGGCAGGATCGGTGGCGGTTAACTTAACCTTAAATGGTCTTACAAAACTCAACGGTCGTCCATTAATATTAAACTCTGGCGGAGTGCCAGTAAATTTGATTGTGTTCTGGTTAGAGTCGAAAGATAATCCCAGCCAACGACTGTTGAAACTGCTGCTTAAAGGACGACCATCCTCTAGAGTTAATTTGTAAGAGATTAAGTCGCCATCCGGATCGGTGTAGACATTTTTAATGTCTTGATTGAACTCCTTATAGTAATACGCTAAATGAATCTTCTCTTGTGGCGGACGGTTCTGAACAACACCTCCTCCAGCAATAGCTTCACCCAAAGCCAGCACATTAACGCGCTTGAAATTAAGACCAGTATGTTTAACAGTGTCGTTTTCATTGTCGCCGTCATTGATGGTGACACCCGTTGATTTCAAAAGATTTTTGAACTCAGTTGGCGTCAGTTTGCGGCCCAATTTTTGCTGTGCTAACTGTTGGGCTAATACTGCAATGCCGCTAATGTAGGCTGTAGCTTGACTGCTGCCGTGATAGGTGCTTAAATCGCCATCTTTGCCAGCACCGGTGACGGGCGCCCCCGGAGCAAAAATTGTGTTTGATGCGTTGCCACGCTGAGAAATGGGGAGAATGCGATCGGCAGCAGTGGTATTAGCGGTGAGTAATGCGTCTGGCTCATAATTGGCAAAATAATCGTCATATTTGTAACTGCCAATGTCGTCATTATATACCCCGGCAACTGACAGCGAATTCGGATCGGCGGCAGGGTAATTTACACCTGCTGGATCGTTCCGGTACTGGTAGTAACGATTGCCTGATGATGAGACAACAATTATATTCTTCGCGGCCAAAGCTGCCAGTTCATCTCCTATACCGTAGTCTGGAGTAGAACTGGAATAATTTCCAGCATCGCCCAAGGACATATTGACACTGGCAATCTTGTAAGTGTCTGCATTTTCCAATACCCACTGCAATGCTTGTTCTATAAATGCAAACTTATTTTTTTCGTCTTTCTCACGAGGCGTATCCCGAATGACCTTGAGGCCGATAATGTTAGCACCTGGTGCCACCCCTGTGTAAGTTGAGTCTTGGGAAGCAATGATGCTGGCAATGTTCGATCCGTGTCCTTTTCTGTCGCTAGCATCCGCGTCGCCGTCGGCAAAATCGTAGTTAAAAACGATGCGATCGCTGATACCGTTTGAGTTGGCATCCGGCCCAAAAAATGGGTGATTTAAGTCTATGCCAGTATCTATTACTGCTATAGAATAACCCTTGCCGTCAATCCCAGAAAAACTTGGTTTAGCGCGGAATTGGTCTAGCTTAATCAATGAACTGGATACACTGGCGGGGATATTATGATTGGGATCATCAAGGCCGTCAAGACTATTAAAATTCGCTGGGGCGATCGGGTTGTTATTAATCAGCGAACTGGTGGCATTAGGGTTGAAGGTGGTAACAGAATTGTTGGTGCTGTTAAGATTAGTAAGATTCGGTGTGGCAGCAAGGAAGTTGTTATTACTCAGGAACGTGAATGAATTGGGGTTGCTGCTGTTAGAAGAGTTTGTGGTATTTGAATTTGACGGCGAAGCTGTAGAGGAAAGGACTTGATACCCTGTGGTTGTGACACCTGAAAGGCGAGGTACAGCAGATATGTTTAAGTTGTATGGAGTCTCAGCACCATTAACTGAAGAAACTCGAACCCTGTAAGTGCCGTTTTCCAAAATGCGGTTGATTGATTTTGCAGAGTTGCCAGCAGAATTTTGTGCTGTTGAGATGACATTTAGACTGCTGTCAAGCAATTCAACTTTCACATCTGAAGTGAATTCGTTGACTAACAAGCTGAAGTCATGTTTAGCGCCGATCGTGAATTTGTAGAAATCTTCGTCAGCGCTGCTAACTGAATCCTTGTAAGTTCTGAGAACAGTAGTTGCATTGATGTCACTGGCTGTATTTGCCGTGTTTCCAGCGTCGTCTTTCGGTGCGGCAGTATTGGTCTGGTTATCAAGATTGGTAACAGCAACATCGGCTGCATTTAACCCGGAGTAGTTGCTGTCATTGCTAATAGCAGGTGCGGTAATAATTGTGTAAGCTTTGTCCCCGTCAATTACACGGTCATCAACACCTGTTACCTTTACAGTTTGTGCTATGTTCCAGTTAGCAGAATTGAAGGTAAGTGATGGCAGATTAATTTTTCCTTCTGCTTCATTAGAACTGCTTAAATTTATTGTGACATTGGCACTAGGTTTGGTATTGGGTTGGACAGTAAATGTTGCTATTAATCCACCTTCATCAGTCGTTAATCCTGTTGTTGGGTTAACAGTAATACCAGGAGGTGTCACTATTCTAATTGGTGTTGGCGTTGGCGTGACTGGTGGTGTTGGTGTTGGCGTGACTGGTGGTGTTGGTGTTGGCGTGATTGGTGGTGTTGGTGTTGGCGTGACTGGTGGTGTTGGTGTTGGGGTTGGCGTGACTGGTGGTGTTGGTGTTGGGGTTGGCGTGACTGGTGGTGTTGGGGTTGGCGCAGTGTCGTTATCGGTAATGGCGACATTGACAACCGGAATGCCGATCGCACTATACTTGCTATCAGCACTCGCAGCGCTATGAGAAATACTGCCCGCATGATTTCCTTCGACAACCGCATCATCTGTAGCCGTTACTGTGACTGACTTCGCCACATTCCAGTTAGTAGAGTCGAAGCTAACAGAGGCGATCGCACTTATTTGACTCCCCGCCTCAAAGCTGAGAGTAACCGGTGCCGTCGGTTGCGAATTTAGCTTGAGTGTATAACTGCCTGTGACACCGCCTTCTGTAGCAGTTGTACTCGCAGGTGAAACACTCACGCCTGCGGTATCGTTGTCAGCAATCGTCGCAGTCACAGGAGAAATTGTCAGCCCATTATAAAAAGTATCTGTACTGACAGATTTGTGAGTAATCGTGCCGCTGTAAGTTCCTTGGGCTATGCTATCGTCGATCGCACTAACAGTCACATTTTGAGCAACATTCCAATTACTGGGCGTGAAAGTCAGAGGTGCGATCGCACTAATTTGAGTACCCGCGTCAAAATTAATCGTCACGTTTGCAGTAGGTGCGGTAGTCAAAACTACGCCATAGGTATCGGTTGCACCTCCTTCAGCAATATTTGTACTGCCTGCCGCTTGCACGATCGACACACCGGGGCTATCGTTATCAGTAATCGATGCCGTCACATCGGGAATCGCTTTGGCGTTATAATTGGCGTCGGTACTGGTAGCTGTGTGAGCGATCGTGCCGCTGTGGGTTCCTTGTGCTAGATTGTCATCGATCGCAGTCACAGTCACAGTTTGGGCAACATTCCAGTTAGTGCTGTCAAAAGTAATCGGTGTGGCGATCGGGCTAATTTGACTGCCAGTATTAAAGCTAATATTAACTGGTGCAGTCGGTTCGGCTGTGAGTTGGATTTTGTAACTGCCAGTGGCACCGCCTTCTGTAGCTGTTATGTTCGTAGGTGCAACGCTGAAACCTGCTGTATCGTTATCGGTAATGGCGACATTGACACCGCCAATTGTGACGCCATTATACTTAACATCGGTACTGGTAGCAGTATGGGCGATCGCACCAGTATGATTTCCTTCAACTAAATTGTCGTCAACAGCAGCCACCGCCACAGTTTGAGCGACATTCCAATTAGTTGCAGTAAAATTCAGTGCTGTAATTGGTTGAATTTGACTGCCTGTAGCCACGTTAATCGTCACAGGTGCGATCGGTTGAGTATTTAATTTAACGGTATAACTGCCATTGACACCGCCTTCCGTAGCAGTCGTAGTAGCAGGAGTAATGGTAACGCCTGCGATGTCGTTATCGGTGATGTTAGCATTGACAGCATTGCCCGCAGTACCGTTAACTGTAAAACTTGCAGTCGCGCCGTTATAATTAGCATCGGTACTGATAGCACTGTGGGCGATCGCGCCAGTGTGTGGCGAAGTTTCTGCGACAGTATCATCAACTGCGCTGACTGTCACGGTTTGCGGTAAAAACCAGTTAGTTGGAGTGAAATTAAGGCCAGCAATCGGCTTAATTTCTGTGCCGGTGTTGAGCGCGATCGCCACATTTGCAGTAGGCTGATTAGTCAGAACAACTGTATAAGTATCCGTCGTGCCACTTTCTGCAACATTAGTGCTGCCGCCCGACTCAATAATCTTTACCTGCGGTCCCCCAGGAATTAGTTTAGTAATAAAAACATCGGCACTTCCCCCATTCGCCGCTTGGAAAGGATTTGCTGTTGGCAAATTAGTAGAAGCAGTACCTCCCGCCACATAAACTCCACCAGAAGTATCTACCGCAATACCACCACCAAAGTCGTTCCCGCTGCCGCCAAGATAAGTAGAATCAACTAAGGCCGAACCAGATGAATTGATTTTCGTGACAAAAGCATCTTGCCCGCCGCCGCTGATACTTTGAATAGCATTCAAAGTCGGAAAATTAGTCGAAGTAGTGTTTCCCGTCACATAAGCATTACCCGCACTGTCTACAGTAATGCGATCGCCATTCTCCTCTCCGCTGCCACCCAAATAAGTTGAATAAGCCAAAGAGTTATTAGCACGTATCTTGGTAACAAAAGCATCTTTAGCACCACCTGCATTAGCAGCTTGAATTGGAATATTGGGAATCTTAGGAGCTAGAGGAACATCAGCAGATACAATAAAATCAGTTGATGTGGTATATCCCACAATATAGGCATTTCCAGAACTATCTACAGCGATATCATTACCTTTATCTTCACCGCTGCCACCTAAATAAGTGGAATAAGTAAGTTCACCATTCGCGTTAAATCTACTGACATAAGCTTCAAAACCGCCGGGAAGTGTATCATTAGCTTGGTTCAGCGGGAAGTTAGTCGAATTGGTATTTCCGGTAACCCAGACATTACCAGAATTATCTAGTGCAATGGCTTTAGCGTCATCGTCACCTTGACCACCTAAATAGGTAGAGTAAACTAAAGCACTGCCGGTTGGATTAACTTTAGCAAGAAACCCATCCAGTCCGCCTCCGTATGTAGGCTGGAAGGCATTGACAGTGGGGAAACCGCCGAATGTAGGCCCGACAACATAAGCATTACCGTTACTATCTACTTTAATGCCGTTGCCGAGGCTACTCCCGGTACCGCCGAAAAAAGTATCACCAATCGCGCTACTGCCTAAAAAAGTAGAATAAACTAACGAATTCCCCGCAGCATTCAGTTTAGTTACAGCAGCACTCGTAATATTTGCTGTAGGTTTATAAGAACCCGCTGTAGTTGGATAACCCTGATTGACTGGTCCGGTTAAATAAGCATTTCCTTGACTGTCTACCGCAATATCAAAACCTTCATCATTGTTAGGCCCGCCAATATATGTAGAGTAAACTAAGGCAGTTCCTTCGGGGTTAATTTTCGTAACCAAGATATCAGATTGACCCCCTGGTGTAGTTTGGTACGCACCAGGAGTAGTAGTAAAATTGTTAACAGTAGTGCCAATAATGTAAGCCGCACCTGTGCTATCTACGGTGATGCGGTTGGCATTCTCATTTCCGCTGCCGCCTAAGTAAGTCGAGTAAGCTAAAACCGGGTCAATAACTAAGGGTTGAGTGCGGTCGAAATCTCCCAAAGTAAAATTAACTTGACCGTTTCCTAATAAATTGTAAGCGGCGGGAACATTCACCCGCTGTCCGTTGATATCTTGATAAACTATCGGTGCGTTATCAATTAATTCGCCCAGCGGCGTTTCTAATATCAGTGCTCCGTCGTCTCGCAACCGGATATCGCTAACTCCACTATAGTTCATCCGAATTTGGCTCGGATCTGCCAAAGGTGCAACCAAAAACTCGCTTTTAAGTTGTCCTTCTGTTCCTTTGAAAACGCGGTCAATTCCTTGATATACGTTTTGATAAACTACGCCGTTAAATGTGGGGACGTTGGTGTGCCACTGACTCGAATCTTCGCCTAAGAGAAAGTTAGCAACTCCCGGCAATTGTTGCAAGCCGGAAATTGTGGGATTGGGGTTGCTGTTGGCTAAGCTGCTGCGGACAGTCGCAGAAGTTGCTGTTGCTGGATTTCCCGGTTCAGTTGGTGTAGAGAAAGCAGTGAAGGAGATTTCGTTGGGACTGAAAAAGATGCTGTGACCGGCACCTTTTACCTGAAATTGCACATTTTGGTCAGTTTGTCCAGCATTTGCAATAAAACTTAAGGGAATCTGACCGTAAGATGCCTGTTGATTTTGAGAGCTCATAGCTGGTACCCCTGGTTGATGTTATGCGACTAAGTATATACAAGCACCAGCTCTGCTGTATAGTAAATTCTTGCGAATAATTTACGAAAAATACAATTTTCTTGCGAGATTTCTCGGATTTTTGATTAAAAATTGTAACACGGGCTACGGGCTCGGTATAATCTCTCATACAAATCGACGATCATGTGGATTGATCGAGATATTATCCAGTCCTGAAGGCATATATGTAGGGACACAACACTGTTGTGTCCTTTGACTGCGGAACACGCGATTGTCAAGGACACGGCAGTCAAGGACACTCCAAGAGCTCATTGGTGTCAACTTAACGTCAAACCCAGTCACAGAGTGTTGTTTGACGATTAGGGCCAGATCCCCCCTAGCCCCCCTTAAAAAAGGGGGGGACAAGAGTCCGATCAAAGTCCCCCTTTTTAAGGGGGATTTAGGGGGATCTAGACTCAGGTAAAAGCGAGATTTCTCAGGGGTTTTAGGCGATTGTTATCACCAATGGGCTCTTGGAGTGTCCCTACAAATGGGAAAATAAATATTATATGTAGGGACACAACACAGCGTTGTTTCCTTTTGCTAAATTTAAAGTCGATCGCGATACTTCTTCGGATTCAAACCGACGATTTTACAGAAAGTTTTGCTAAAGTGACTTTGGTCTTTAAACCCGACTTGCTGGGAGATATATGCTATGGAAAATTCTGGCTGTTTTAACAACAATTTGGCTTTCTCAATCCGGCATTTTGTGACGTACTGATGCGGCGGGATTCCAGTAGATTGTTTGAACAAACGAGTGAAATAATAAGGACTCATGTGGACTAGATTAGCAAGTTCGCTTAAGTGCAAGTCTCGGTTGAGATAGTCATTGATGTAGTCAATAACTATCTGCAATTTGCTAGGATCGAGACCGCCTGCAAAATCTTGTAGCTTGAGTTTTTGTGCACAATAGTGGTGCAACAAATGAAGTGAAAGGGCGTTTTTCAGTGCATCGACATAGAGAGTACCGTTTAATCCACCTGATTCAAGTTCGGTTTTGAGGGCCCAGCCAATGCCGAAAATTAATGGATCGCGGGTTTGCCAGTGCGGTATAATTTCAATGAGATTCCCGTTTGTGGATTCGTGAACTGTATTGTCGAAGTGGTCTGGTTCAAGGGCGATCGCCATAAATTCATGGTCTTCGACTGCATAGGGGTGGTAATCAGTGCCAGCAGCAGCGACGAAAATCTGTTCGCCTTCGCACCGTTCGCTACCGTAGTGTTTCCCGTTAATTACTGCTCCCCCAATAGTTGAAGAGAGTATCATGCCAATGCTGTGCTGTTGGAGACAGTGTTCGGGACATTCGTGTGGCGGCTGATGGTGATATTCGACATGAATCCCCTCCCAATTTGCGCCGTGACTAGATAGAATTGCCGGATGCGGCAAAATCAATTTCATCGCCTCTGTCTGGGCAAAATCAAGAATTAATGCTTTCTCTGAGGACATAGCTGGCACCTGCGGCAGTTGCTATTATTCTATATGTCTGAATTTCCCGCAGTTATACAAAAAATACCATGACTTACGCTACATATTATCGGTTTTTTTGTCAAGCATTTGTAATAAAATTTAATGGAAATTGACCCTAAAGCGGTGGAGAGACGAGTCGATAATCAGCACTTTCATCCCAGCCGTTGCGCCTACAATTATAAAACTTGCGCACGCAGACCTCATAACCGGGTTTCTAGCGCCCCATCCGTCCAGAACTGAAATTATTAACTTTTAGAACTCAAATCCCCAAATCCCCAAATCTCAAATAAAATGACGCCCGCTAAAGTTTCCTAACAGTACAAAAGCACTTTAGATGTTCCAATTCCCATCAAAATCCCAGAAATCATTTGCGGCTCCCCTCTCATATTTTTGCCCGTATCATACCCTAATTCAGCAACGCCCATAATTTAAATGTGCAACAGTTTAATGAATAACGACTAATAACTAATGACTACTTTCTGTGATCAAGAGATGCCCCCAAAGCTTGAGACACCCAAACTTCAAAAGAACGCACCGGATATTTCCGCATCGCATAGCCTGCATCAACCATTGGCTCGACTAAAATAGTAAACATACCCAAACGATTGCCGGCCAAAACATCAGTAAAAAGTCGATCGCCCACCATCGCCACTTGTTCCACAGGCAAATTCATCGCCGTCACAGCTTTGCGTAACTTGCGGCGCGATGGCTTAGCTGCACCAGTGATGTAAGGTAGATTCAAAGACTCAGCAATTCTACCGATCCGAGTCTGACTTAAATTATTGCTCGCCAACCACAGCGATACTACCGGTTTTATTTCTTCCACCCACAGGCTGAGTTCCTCAGAAGCATTCATTGCTGTCATGGGAACTAGGGTTTCGTCCACATCCAATACTAATCCTTTAATATGATATTTCTCAAGAATATCAGCCGTTAAATTTACGACCGAATTGCCTAAAACTAAGTCAGGCTGTAGTAGTTTGCCCCAAGTCATAATGATTTTAGATTTTAGATTTTAGATTGAGAAATAAGACATGGAAAGTTCAACATTGAGAAAGTAAAAAATCAAAAGTCAATGATTTTGGCTTTGGCTTTGTAACTTTTGACTTTTTACTTATGTATTAGTCATTGCCTATCTATTGACCCGATCGCACTTTTTGGTCAATTTTCGCCACAGCAGCATCGTGTTCCGCCTGAGTGCGGCTGAAAATGTGAGTGCCGTCGTACCGAGCCATAAAATACAGATATTCCGTATTTTCAGGAGTCAGAGTCGCTTCCAAACTGGCAATTCCCGGAGCTGCGATCGGAGTTGGGGGCAGCCCTACATTGATATAAGTATTGTAAGGAGAAGGCGTTTCCACCTGCTTAAAAGTCAAAGGCTTCTCCTTAGTTTGCCTAATGCCGAGGGCATATTCAACTGTAGGATCGGAACCCAAGGTCATATTTAGTTTCAGACGGTTATTGAACACGCCTGAAATGCGATTGCGCTCGCTCGCCACCACAGCTTCTTTTTCCACAATACTTGCCAGCGTCACCCACTCTTTCAAAGAAAGCTTAGTATTGTTCTGATTTTTTTGATAGACCGGCAAAGCTATCCGCTCAAAACGATCGAGCATTTGTTTAATGACAGCTTGCGGACTCACTGCATCGCCGTCTAGCTGATAAGTATCCGGGTACAAAAACCCTTCCAAATGAGGCAAGCCGCTCGGCAGCCAAGGGTATTGAGCGTAAGGAACTTGACTTGCCGCTGCCATAAAATCCTGAGCCGGAAAAAAACCTTGCGCTTCAAAATAAGTGCTCATTTGTTGCAGTGACCACCCTTCAGGGATGGTAAAACTCTGCTGTACGACTTCACCCTTCCAAATTTTCTCGGCAACCGCACTCAAGGGCTGAGTCGGCGACAGTTGGTAAGTTCCGGCTTTAAAACCTCCGTCGCGGTTTTGCATAGTCAGCCAGCGGGCCCACATATTCCATGCTCCTGCCGATCGAATTAAGCCCGCCGCTTCCAAATCCTGGCCGATTTTTTGACTGGAAGTACCGGGGGGGATTTGGATTGAAACAGCAGCATCCTGTCCTGGGGAAGTTGACTGAGTGGCTGTTTTAGGTGGCGCCGCAGCCCAGCTCCACCAAGCCCAGCCTTGCCAAGCGCAAACGCCCCAAATTGCCGGCAGCAACGCCAGATAAAACAACCATTTAGAGACTTGCCGAGTACCTTTTCGGCTCTCGCGCGCGCTGCCTTTTGTCAGTTCTTCTTTACTCATCGAAAATTTGGGTAGAAACCCCGTCCTAAAAGGACGGCTTTATATTTTGTGTGGTACACTTAAGTTGCCGAAAAGCGAAAATCAAGCAGTAGGCAATGCACCTTGAAAACTCAAGTTAGGGGGTTCTGTACAGAAATGCTTGTACAGGTAAAAACTTTAAGCAACAAGTACAAAAAGCTTTTGCTGACACCGTACCGATGGACGATCGGGATCGGATGAGTCTGAAATGGGAATAAAAGTCTGTGGACTCTGTGTAAGACGGTACATGGTTTTTAACTGTGGTATGCAACGGTGGATGAAGCAGAAACTTAAATCGTGAGGTTTGGGAATCCACTCGCCTTTAGGCAGTGGAGGATGTCAAAGTCCGTTGTCCTCGATAAGCGGCGATTAAGTAGCGACTAATGACTGATGACCTGCGATTGATGACCGAAAAGTTACGGATACTAGCCTTTGAAAAGATCCCCTTCACGCTGCCCAGTTCTACAGCCTGAGCTGACAGGGCTAAGGTGCAATCTCGCAAAAGTTCGATCGGGCGAGCAGTTGACTTTTTTATAAAATAGTCAAATATTCTGCTTTTTGCCTCATGCCTTTTGACTGCAATTAATATTTAATCAAGCTCGTCAAAAAATTGATCTTCTAGCATAGGTAACATCGGTTCTAGCCTTTGGAACTCTTCTTCCGAGAGTAATTCTGGCTCGCCATCATCATTCATTCTAGCCAAGATAAAGAACGGGTCGAGAGGCGTATAAATGGCATATTCCTGTTCTTCGTGATAGAAGCTGGTCAACCACATTAGTTCCTCAAACTCCGACTCCTCATCAGGATCGACATCAGGCGCCAAATCCTCGTCGGGAAATTCCGGCAATTCGCCAACCACAGTGAGTGTGACTGCCGTGCGCCGTAGCTTCAAGTTCTGCTCTTGCAGGACAACTGTAGCGATATCAAAAATTTTGTCAATTTCGGCCTCGTCTTCTACAGGAATTGCTGCTTCGTCGGTTTCGTCTCCGTGCCAAGTAAAAATTTCTACGGGAGAGTCTATGGGAATCAGCAAAGCGTATTCTTGACCTTCTAGGCTCATCGAATGCTCTATGTTGCAAGTCAGCTTGCGCCCAAGTTCATCCGTCAGGGTGACGGACTCTTCATTGGAACTGCCATTCTCTTTGCGGTTTGGGGATGAGGACATCGCGTGTATCTTAATTTTCCGTCAATAATTCAGTAATGTTTGCTTGACAACTGGGAGTTTTCGTGGCGATCTTCTGGTCGATCGGGCGATCGCTATTCCACAAACTTAAACCGCGAGACTCGCGGCATTTTCCACAGGCGAGGAGTGCAGCGTTTAAATCTTAGCCGAGTCCGCCGGCGACACTGAGGACAAATCACAATTATGTGCTGCTTCAGTACCGAGGTTCTGGGGAATTTTCTCCCATCTGTCAACGCTTACAGGTGTGCGTAGCAAACTTGCACAACTAGGATATCATGCCTGTGTTACAAGCTATCAGGATTGGGAATTGCGCCGATCTTTTGCCTGCGCTCGTCTAGCCACTGCTGCAAAATCAAGGCCGCTGCTTTGCGATCGATCAAACCCTTATTTTGCGAGGGCGACATCCCTTGATCTCGGATCAGTTCCTCTGCGCCAACAGAAGTCAGGCGCTCGTCGGCGTATTCTAGGGGGAGATCTAAGGCGGTGGCGATGCGACTAGCATATTTCTGGACTTTTCGGGCTTGAGCGCCCACTTCTCCGTTCAGGGAGTAGGGCAAGCCAGCAACCAAAATTTGCACTCTCCGCTCTTGCACGAGCCCTCTGAGGTAAGCTACATCTCGATCGAAGGACGATCGTACCAGAGTAGTAATCCCCGTAGCGATTAAACCAGTGCCGTCACATCCGGCGATGCCGACTCGTTTGCTGCCGATATCTAATCCGAGGGCAGAAATCCATAATTTTTCGTTGGACATTAATCAATTTTAGTTTGTAGATTTACTGCTTTTTCGCGGCAATAATTATGATTTAACAAACCGCGTTGGCGTAGCCTGCGCGAAGCGCTTAGCCGCGAAAAACGCGAAGGAAGAAGGGAAGAAGGGAAGAAAGTCAGAAGTAAGATTGGTATTTTTGGCTCGATATCAACAAAAAGCAGAAGGTAGTTTTTTTTCGAGTTTCTACTTTCTGCTTTTTTCTATCAGGAATTAAGTCTTATTCTTGCACGCCGTCTAGAGGTAATTCCGGCAAATAAGGAGGCAAAATGCTGCTAGCATCTGTTACTTCTGATTCGGAATTCTGGCTGTTCAATGGGTTAACTCGCTCGGCTTGACTTTTTCCTGAGTCTAACAAAAAGGGTTTAATCTCGGACGACGCGGGCCCTGTTGCGGCTTCTCCAGCCATCGGGCCGAGCCAGGACATCCGGCCCGGTACTGGTTTGCGAGTTGGCTGGAAGCTTTGCAGCATTTCTGATAGCTGGAGTCCTTCGAGAGAGACTAATTTGGACTCGCGCAATTTGTGCCACACCGATCGCGACATCAGCAAACTGTGTTCCAGACGCACGGCTCCAAATTGCTCTAAATAAGCTTCCCGTTCCGGCTGATAGTCGGCGGAAGCCAGTTGCAGGCTTTGAACTGGGAAATCTTGAACGAGGCGCGCCATCTGGGATAGCAGTTCTGGGTACAGCCAGGTGTAGGCCGGGTGTACAGTCAACTGGGCGACGTGTGGCTGTTGGCCGTTGCGGGATAGCTGTACCTGAAAATAGCCGATCGCGGCTTTGCGCTGCGGTTCAAATACGTAGGCGCTGACTACCTCTGTTTTGCCCAGCCATTGTTTGACACCTTCAAACAATGCGCCCAAAAAACTGGTTTTGAAGTCTTGAATATGCCGATCGAATACTTGACGTACTAACGGTGGCATAGACGCGGTATCGAGTTGATATAGGAATTGAGCGTCCGCGTTGCTTACAGGCAGCAGGTTGGGCAAATCTGGCGTCGCGGAGGCCATTTCTTGGAGGCGTTCCGGGGCGATCGACCAATAAGTCATTTGTGCCAACGGCTGAAACCCGTTCTGGCGATACAAAGCCAGGGAAGTGTTATCGCCCACATTCACCTCTAGCAACCAGGTGCGTGCCTCCCAGACTGCCTCGAAGCAGTAGCGCATCAGCATCGAACCAATGCCTTTGCTGCGGGCTTCTGGGTCTACTCCGACGCGATCGATCCGCCAAGTGCTGCGGGTGCGGTTGAACGGAGAAATCTGAATTATGCCCTTAACTGTCCCCTCTTCCTCAGCAACGTGGGCCCGAAACAGGGATTGACAAGGGTTGGGAAACAAGCTCAACAGCTTTAGCAGTCCGTACCAGCGACGAATCTGCTGCAACTTTTTACCTAGTACCAAGTCGCAGCTTGCATCCTTGCGTTTTTCTGGTTGTTCGGCTGTTTCCGCGCACAGTTGTTCCATCGCCTCGATATCGCGGTACTGAAACGGGCGAATTACAACTTGGTTTTGGTTTTGAGAGGGAAATGAAGTCATATATAAATTCTCAGGTGAGGTATAAATTGGTTATTGGTTATTGGTTATTGGTTATTGGTTATTGGTTATTGGTTATTGGTTGGCGAGTTCCTCACGAAACTTGAGAACCGTGATAGCACGAAACCGGACAATGAAAATCAAAAAATCAAATATGTTTAAGAAAGGGGAAGAGTTAGGGAAGTTTTGAGTTTTTATTTCAAAACTTAGAGATTTGAATTCTTCACCCTTTCTTAGTCGAGCGAAAATTAAAAATTTCAAATCGTGTTTTTGAATTTTCAATTTTCAATTGTCAACTCAAGATTTTTGTGGCAGAGGTCGAATTAAAACCACTGGTGTTCGTTCGTCAGCATTCCCGGCGGGGTTACTGCGTAAGGCTTGCTCTAAAAATGCGATCGATAAATCGGAGGTCGCTGCTAATATCTTAACTGCTTTTAAGTCGTTAGCGTCTACGATCGCCGCCGCAAGTCCCGTTTCTCGTTGAATTTCTTCTACAACTTGCTGGGGATTGTCCGGGCCAAGCACGATAAATTGGTCGAAGGGAGGCAAAGTCCCCGTAACATCGTCGATTAGTCTGGCTTGTTCCCCTGCAAGTTGGTAGAAGACTCCCGGTTTACCCAATATTTTAGCTACAGAGCCGATCGCAAATGCTGCAACTACGCGCCAAGGCCCGACTACATCCACCAAAGTTTGCATCCCGCAAGCCGTGGCCAAACTCGACATCGGCAAGAAAAACAAGCAAACTCGCTTAGCTACCCATCCGGGTTTAACTTCGCTGGGATGGCGGTAGCGCCCCTGCATCAAGGCTAGGGGAGTTTCTGCGAGGGCGACGATATCGCCTTTCTCGGCGCGCGGCAAAACGTAACGCTTGACAATTTCCACGGGATTGTCGAGTTCGGCCAGTATGTGCGTGCGAATCGGTAAGACTTCTGCAACTCCGACATTGCGGGCGACGGGTACGGTGTCCGAGTTGGGAAATTGCAGCGGGACTACTACGTTGCGGACTTTGGGGATGCGCCCGCCGGGGCCGTAGGTGATGAAATGTATTTGCACCCAAGCTGACTGCAATTTGGTTAAATCTTGCCCTTGAATGTCTACGGAAACTTTAATTTTGGTGTTTTGTTGGGCTTTAACAATATAGCCGAACCAGTAATCGTCCGATCGGGCTTTTGCGTCTTTGTGGCAAGGAATGACTTTTGTCTGGGAAATCACGCCATCCAAGCTTCCGTCTGATAGCAGTTTCACCTGTGCGCGCACTTCCGGCAACATCACCTCGAACCGCTGTGTCAGGTTGCGGAACTCCATTTCGCCGACTAAAAGATAGCGATTGGGTTCGTTTATGGCTAAGTGCCATTCTCCGGCTGTAAGTTCTAGTTTATTTGCACTCCCAGTCCGGCGATAGTTCAACTCTAGGCCCAATCCGCCCAATGCTAGCAGCGAACCTGCTGCTGCGATTCCTGTTGCTAAACTCTCAATCACTCAAATCACCGCCAATAATATTTTGTGTTTACTGTAGTCGATATCGGGTACTTTGAGTGACGATCCGGTAGTAATTGGATTTGCTGAGTTTGTTGAGGGCGATCGAACTTATGCCCAATTACACGTAAGTGCGATCGCGTCTGGTGGCTAAAGCGGTCAAGTTGCTGTTCAAAGAGCTCTCCTCGTGAGTTAGATCACTCCAAAATCTAGCGTTGCTTAATCAGGGTATATAAAAAATCAGTTGAAAATCCCGAATTTTTGTGGATACTGGTTTCTATGACTTGCATATTTAGCCTTTCCTACCGTAAATCAGCAACGTCTACCAAAAAATCACTTAATTCAATAATTTAATAGTAAAGTTTTTGATAATATATAATTATTAAAAACGTTAAGTTATAAGCTGGCTCTCCACATTTTTTTAGAATATTTATTAATCATTTAATCAGTAAACAATTCTGTATACATGAGTTATTTTTGGATCGCTAAGCTAAGACTGTTCCAGATGTGCGCTCCTCTTCGTTGGCGTAGCCCCCGTAGGGGCGGGCTTCGCTAACGCGCACCTCCAGCTTCTTCAAGGTCGAATGAACAGCTATCCGCTAGCGCCGTAGTGGTCAGTACCTTTAAGAATCTACTTCTTAAGTAACAGTCAAAATCTAGTTCTTAGGCAGTAGACTTTCTGAGAAATATATAGTTAACCTAGTAAATGTAGCAGTAATACCCAAGGATATTTATGACTGATAATAAGCAGCCTTTTAACCAGCCTGAAGCCAATCCTGACTTCCAGGAAAAGAATGTTGACAATAGCGAGAACCAGCAGCTTCAGGCTCAGACTAACGAAAATGCAGAATCACAGGAAGATCAATCATCAGGCTCTGGCCTTGGTGCGAGGATAGCTGGAGCAGCAGTCGGTGGTATACTGGGTGCTCGCTCTGGGGGCATTCTTGGTGCTGTAGCAGGCTCAGTTGCTGGCGCTATGATTGGTAAAGGTACTGCTGATACTGTTAACCGTGCTGTAGATAATTTAGGGGATGCCGCACACACTGTAGCAGACGGTATTAAACACACTATAGAAGAGCTAGAGACAGTAGCAAAGGAAACTGCTGAGGACGTTAAACCATCTATCAAAGCTACAGCAGAAGCAGTCAAGGAGACTGTTGAGGAAACTAAGCCTTCGATTAAAAGTATAGCCGAATCTGTCGATCAGACAGTGAAGGAAGCCAAGCCTTCTGTAGTAAATGCAGTCAAGAGCGCATCCGAGGAAGTTAAACCTACGATTAGAGAAGTAAAAGATTCAGTAAAGCAGACAGTCGAAGGTGTCAAGCCTTCTATACAAAGTGCAGCGAACTCTATTAAGAACACTGCCGATGAAGTTAAGCCTTCTGCCAAAGCTGTAGCTCAGGAAATTGAGGGTGCCACTAAGGATCTTAGATCGACTGTAAAAGATACAGCGAAGGCAGTGGAGCCATCTATAAAAAGTGCAACCGAATCGCTTCAGTCATCTGGCAAGAGTGCAGCCGAATCAATCAAGTCATCTGCTAAAAGCGCATCCGAATCTGCTAAAGGTGCAGCGCAGGATGTTAAGTCATCGGCCCAAAATGCAACCGAATCTGCTAAAGGTGCAGCGCAGGATGTTAAGTCATCTGCCCAAAATGCAGCCCAATCTGCTAAAGGTGCAGCGCACGATGTTAAGCCATCTGCCCAATATCTAGCCGAATCCGCCGCAGAGGGAAATAAGGATAGCGATATTCAGATATCTGGCAGTCCTGAACTCAAGGACAAAGTGGTCATTCATGACAAGAGAATCATTAAGAACTAGGTAAACTAAGGACTTAACTCCAGCTTGTTAAAGCTAGCACTAAGAGAGTTTAACAGAGAGTGGATCTGAGAAAAGAGTCCACTCTTTTTTGTGTAGGAGGACGGCGATCGCCTAGGGTTTAACGAACAGTCTATTTATTGAGGAACTCTCCCCCTGAAGAAGGAGAGATTCCGTTCATAGTTCATAATAGCTTGTAGCCATTTGTCGTAACTGCTCACCGCAATAAAGTTGCGGTGAGCAGTTACACTTTAACTCAGAGCACGCCACTTAATATTTCCTTAGATAATTATGAATTTTTCCACCGACTTAGTTAGAGTGAAACTTTGTTTGGCGCTAAAATTGTTAAGGCTTTGATTGTTGTGGCTCTTGGGGCCGAAGATACGGAAATATTTGTGTTGGGACGCGAACAATTGCTCGACTACTGGCAGAAATGGTTAAAACGGCTAAAGTTTTTTGTAGAAAAAGCTGCTTGATAAATCGAGAAATAGTTAGGGTCAAGCTGAGGTGGCCAGTTCAACCCCTCACTATTTAATAGCTAATTTGCAAAGTCACAGAAGCATCTACCTCCTGTTCCCCTCCCACCACGGGCGTTGTAGCAAAACTAGCACTGCGAGCCTCCAACTTCTGGTACACAGGAGCCGGCGCGATCGCACCGTTGACTTGAATTCCTAGAATCTCTCCCCGCTTGAGGTTTAGGGCGCTCAGGACTGCATCTGCTTGCGCTTGAGCATCTTGAGTTGCTTTTTTGAGTGCTTGTTTTTGAGCTTGTTCGATCGCACTTTCGGCGGCCACAAAACTCACACCTTGAATTCGGGTTGCTCCGGCTGTCACCGCATCGTCGAGCAAAGTGCCGGCAGATTGAGTATTGATGCGAAAACTGACGGTATTTGTAGCAGTATACCCTATTATCCGCTGCTGATTGTTTTCGTTGCTGTAATTCGGGCTGAGGTTGATGCCGGCGGTTTCGAGTTTTTCCACTTGGCGCGATCGCAGCAACTCTACCACAGCGGACGATCGTCTCGCCGCTTCCTGCTGCACCGCAGCCGCCGTTTTCCCCTGTACCTCAACCCCCAAACGCACTTGCGTTTGAGTTGTCGGAATCGCTTCAATACCCCGCCCAGTCACAGTCAGCGTTCTGATCCGCTGTTCTTGAGCCACCGCCGGATCTAATCTCACAAAACTCACGAGAGTTAACGTTAAACATAACGCTGTTAGCAGACTACGGAAATTGATTCTAGTACCGCGTTGCAAATTTGAATTCATAAAGTCGATTCTCCTCATATACAACAGATGCTATACTTTACCTTCGCACTGGAATTGCCAAATATTCAGCCTGTTACATTTTTAGCAACTAAAATTTTTAGTCATGTGTCATTAGTTTTTATATGCAATCCTTAAAACAAGCTGCCCGCCAACTAAAAAAAGAGACTTACGCTGTTTATTTAGCCAGTATAGACCAGAGAGTACCTTGGTATGCGAGAGTTTTAGCGGGTGTTACGGTTGCGTATGCCTTTAGCCCGATCGACCTAATTCCTGACTTCATCCCAATTCTCGGCTACTTGGACGATTTGATAATTGTACCCTTGGGGATTTGGCTGGTACTCAAGATGATTCCACCACAGGTTTTAGCCGAGTGTCGGGAAAAAGCAGCCGCAGAAATAGAGCGAGGAAAACCGATAAATCGGGCCACCGCTGCTGTAATTATTGCTATTTGGATCGGCTTGGGAATATTAACAGCTATTTTGCTCAAACAAATATTGAAACGTTAGAATACCCGGCGGTTGAAACCGCGGCTACACAGACAAAACCCGCCTCCGCAGGTTGAAGAATAGGCGTTGAAAATTACGTTTTACGTAATTTTCTTCAGTCCGCGGAGGCGGACATCGTTTGTGTAGACGCGGTTTCAACCGCCGTCTTATCTGATATTATATTATATAGCGATCGCACCCAACCTTAAAAAAACTCCCCGTATCCGATACTAAGTATTATTTATCCCTTAAAAAAATCCAACAACTAACATTTCAGCTATGACTCAAACTACCGATCACCTCAGCCACCTCAACCCATCCCAGCGCCAAGCAGTCGTCCATTACAACGGGCCGCTGTTAGTAGTAGCGGGGGCTGGTTCGGGGAAAACCAGAGCTCTAACTTACCGCGTAGCAAACTTAGTTCGCACCAACCGAGTCGATCCCGAAAATATTTTGGCGGTGACATTTACGAATAAAGCCGCTAGGGAGATGAAAGAAAGAATTGAGAAATTGCTGGCGACTCAGCAAGCTGAAGCTGAATATGGCAAACCTTTGGCAGATTTAGCGCCGGATGTGCAAACCAGATTGCGATCGCAAATTTATCAAAAAATCACCAAACAGATTTGGATGGGGACTTTTCACTCTCTCTGTGGCCGCATTCTCCGCTACGACATTGAGAAATATCAAGACGAAAAAGGCCGCCAATGGAAGAAGAATTTTTCAATTTTTGACGAGTCAGATGCTCAAACTCTCGTCAAACAAATTGTTACCAAAGTCCTTAACCTCGATGACAAGAAGTTTGACCCGCGCAAAGTCCGCTATGTCATCAGCAACGCTAAAAATAAAGGTTGGTCGCCTCAAGAATTCCTAGCCGCAGAACCGGATTACAGAGGGCGCGTAATTGCGGATGTTTACAGCCGCTACCAAGATGCTTTAGCCGCCAACAACGGCTTAGATTTTGACGATTTAATTCTGGTTCCGGTTAAACTCTTATCCCAAAACGAGCAAGTATTAAGTTATTGGCATCACAAATTCAGACATATTTTAGTTGATGAATACCAAGATACGAACCGCACTCAATATGATTTGATTCGGATGTTGGTCACAAATAATGTTGACCCGAAAGAGTTTGATAAATGGCAAAATCGCTCGATTTTTGTGGTGGGCGATGTCGATCAATCTATTTACAGTTTTCGGATGGCGGATTATACCATCTTGCTGGAATTTCAAGAGGATTTCGGCGATGGTTTGTCGGACGAAAAAACTCAGACGATGGTAAAATTAGAGGAGAATTATCGATCGCGCGAAAACATCCTGCAAGCCGCCAACCACTTGATCGAACACAATACCGAACGCATCGAGAAAGTTCTGCGGCCGACTCGCGAACCCGGAGCTCCGATTGTGGTATGGCGCGCTGACAACGAAATAGATGAAGCGCAATTTGTAGCGGGTCAAATTCAGTCGCTGAAGCGCCAAAACTCGGAGTACGAACACGGGAGTAACTTTGCGATTCTGTACCGCACCAACGCTCAATCTCGCTCCTTTGAAGAAGCGTTAATGTACTTGGATATTCCCTACAATATTGTCGGCGGCCTGAAGTTTTACGATCGCAAAGAAATCAAAGATATCCTAGCATACCTGCGGACGATCGCCAATCCCGACGATAGCGTCAGCCTCAAACGCATCATCAACACTCCCCGCCGCGGCATTGGCGATACCACATTTGGTAAAATCGAAGACGCTGGAACCCAATTGGGGATTCCGTTATGGGAAATCCTCAGCGATGAATCTTCTGTAAATACTCTCGCAGGGCGATCGGCAAAAGCTATCATTAAGTTTGCCCAAATGATTAGTAATTGGCAACAAAAACTTGAAACTACGCCCGCGTCGCAAATTGTCCAAGGAATTATCGAAGATTCTGGTTACATTGACGATTTAAAAAATCAAGGAACCGAGGAAGCAGAAAATCGCATCGCCAACGTTCGAGAATTGTACAACGCGGTGATCCAATTTGAAGAACAAAACGAAGAACCGACGCTAACATCATTTTTAGCAAAAGCATCCTTAGCATCCGATTTAGATGACTTGAAAGAAGACGATTCCCGCGTGTCGCTGATGACGCTGCACTCCGCGAAAGGGTTAGAATTTCCCGTAGTCTTTCTAGTCGGAATGGAACAGGGTTTATTTCCCAATTTCCGCAGTTTGGATGACCCAAAAGCAGTTGAAGAAGAACGCCGTTTGTGCTATGTCGGCATCACTCGCGCCCAGGAATTGCTATTTCTTACCCACACTCGCGAACGCCGCCTCTGGGGAGGATACCGCGAACACTGCACGCCTTCGCTATTCTTGGGCGAATTACCGACACATTTGCTGGCTGGAAGTGCGAAGAAAACTAAGACGGCCAAAACGGCTGCATCGCAGGGAAAGACTAATAATTCAGCAGCCGATTCTGGGAGTTCTCCATCAGAGTGGAAAACTGGGGAACGGGTTTTTCATCATGCTTTTGGAGTTGGAGAAATTACCCACGTTTTGGGAGTGGGCGATAAAACTAATCTGGCAATTAAATTTAAAGGTTTGGGCCGCAAAATCATCGATCCGAGAACTGCTAAGTTGCAGCGAGTGTAATAGAAAATCCGGCGGTTGAAACCTCGTCTATACAGGCAAAACCCGCCTCCGCGGGTTGAAGAATGGGCGGTTAAAATTACGGTAAAAATTACATTTTTTTCTTCAGTCCGCGGAGGCGGACATCGTTTGTGTAGACGCGGTTTCAACCGCCGTCTGCATCTTGAGGCGATCGCGTAGGAAATCTTCTCGCTTAACAGGCTCTCCGGCCTGTTCCACAAGAAAATTCACTCTTTATGGAACAGGCCGGAGAGCCTGTTCATAAAAGACTTATTAAGAATGAATGATGCAATATCTTATATCTTATTCGACTACCTGAGATTCCACACGCCTGTATTTACCCGCCAAACGTTCTCGACGCTGGCGGCGGTTGTCAGCTTCAAATATGGCGATTAATTCATCCAGGTTTAGAGTCAAAGCGTCAAGCTGTTGGCAGACTTCACGCATCTTGTCAACGTGTCGCTTTCTGGTTTCAGCGTCGGGGATTCTAGGTTGTTGATTCATTGCAAATTCCAATCCATTTTGATTTCTCGGATAGTTGCTTCTGAGGCATCGACAGCCGCCTCTGTTTGTTCTATCGTTCTATACAGAAAGTTTAACGTATCCGCAGTCGCAGCGGGTTGAGATTCTGCCACCTGCTGCAAAAGCCTGTACAAACGATTGTAAGGGTTTCTCAACCTTTCCTTAACATTATCCAGGGATTCTAGTTCGGGGAGTGTTGCTTCTGTCTCGCCAAACTGCTGCATTAAAATATATTCTGTGGCAGTTGTTTCGTTGAGGATTTCCACTAGCCGTCGCTGCAATGTGAAAATTGTGTTCAGGATGTCATCAGGTAGCTTTGCCATTGTCCTTGATTTTTAGGGATAACAACTTAACACAATATATCAGAATGTTTGCTTCCTCTCATTTTAGTTTTAATCAAGAGCGATCGCAGTCCAAATTTACCACTTTTCAACCTAACTAAAAGCATCCACGTTACAATTTTCCGCATTGATCCGTGAGGTCGCTTTCTTTAATCCTAAAATCTAATATCTAAAATCGATTCACTTCCCTGCTTCGCCAATAACGCACTTCCATAAGCAGCCGCAGTATTAACGGGAGTCACCACAGGCACTTTCAAATAACGCTTTCTGATCGCACTCCAAACCGCATTTTTTGCACCACCGCCAGCAGAATAAACCTTTGTCAAAGGAGTCGCACCCAACTCCTGCAATAATTGATATCCCCGCGCTTCAATCCGCGCGATGCTTTCTAGCAAACCGTGCAGAAATTCCACTGAATCAGCGGGACGCGGTTCGAGTTTGGGCGGCAAATTCGGGTCATTAATTGGAAAGCGATCGCCCTTTTGCAACAATGGGTAATAATCCAGCAAACTCTCTTGCTCTGGATCGATTTGCGTGCTATAATTATCTAATTCAGCATCAGTAAAAAAGTTTCGCAGCACCGCACCTCCGGTATTAGAAGCGCCTCCAACCAACCACAAATCGCCTAATTTGTGACTGTAAATTCCGTATTTCGCATCATCTACGCGGGTATGACTTAACAGTTTCACGGCTAAAGTTGAACCGAGAGAAGTTACTGCTTCCCCCGGTGAATTGACACCGCTGGCTAGAAATGCTGCAATGCTATCGGTTGTACCAGCATAAACTGTACAATGGCGGGGA
The DNA here is from genome assembly GCF_036706065.1 of Microcoleus sp. A2-C3. Classification (NCBI taxonomy): domain Bacteria; kingdom Bacillati; phylum Cyanobacteriota; class Cyanophyceae; order Oscillatoriales; family Microcoleaceae; genus Microcoleus; species Microcoleus sp. A2-C3. Next base: position 58,527 of record NZ_JAUBVX010000018.1, read on the forward strand.
AATCCGAGGCGATCGCCCAATTCCACTCTAACTTTCCCCACAGGCGTGCCCGGTGCGACAACGTGCGGCAATTTAGGCGTTACAGCGCCCGCAATTCCCTGGATCAGCCAATCGGGATAGCACAAAGTATCAACGTCAAAACCGAGTTTTAAAGCATTGTGATAGTCGCTAATTCCTAATTTTCCGTGCAGCAAAAATGCCAGCCAATCAGCTTGATGCAGGAAAACCGTAGGGGCGGTGCCCCTGTGCCCGCCCTCTACTATGGATGGGGCGGGCACGGGGGCACCGCCCCTACAAAACCACAGGAGTTTGGCTAGGCTGGATGTAGCGCTTAATACTGTGTGGTTGGGAGGCGCGATCGCCCGCAACGTCTCTGTAACGGCTGCACCGCGCGCATCGTTGTATAAAATGGGTTCGCATACGGGTATACCGTCAGTATCGCACAGCATGACTGTGGAGGATGTGCCGTCAAGGGCGATCGCGCTTACCTGATTGCGGATGGTTGCGGGGATTTGCTCAATTACAGCCCACAGCGCATTTTGCCACAGTTCGGGCAATTCCGACTGTTGTGCGTCGGCAAAAGTATGTTCTGTCTCACAGTGGATTGTACCCTGGGAGTCGATGATTGTCGATCGAGCGCCCGTAGTCCCGAAATCTATTCCTAAATAAAGATTCATTTATAGCAGTTGACAGTTGACAGTTTGTTACTCTAAGTCTCTCTTGATGTTGACCATATCAATTCGATTACTCATTTATTACTTAAAGCATAAAACTGTGCCTATTACTAGCTGAAATATGTTTGTTCCTTGCGGGCGTGCTATCGATAGCATACCACAACTTTGCAATGCCCCAAAAATATAGGTAATTATTAAATCGAGCCGAATGTGTTAGCGTATCTATAGCATACTGAGGAAAATAAAATATGCCTAGAAATATAGAAGCAAAACGAACACGGCGCTATAACGTTGATTTCAAATCCAGATTGGAGGCTGACTGGGCTTCAACATTTGAACATTTAGAATTAAGTTGGAAGTATGAGCGAGAAAAGCCTTTTGAGTTTTCAGATGGAACAAAATATACACCTGATTTTTGGATAGAAGACTTAGGTGTTTGGGTGGAGATTAAACCAACTCTAAAAATAGCACTTGAAGATGATGCTATACGTAAATGTTCAAAATTAGCCCTTGAACATGATGTGTTTGTAGATTTAGAAGTAGGTGAAGGCTCTTTCTGGTTTATTAAGGTATCACATAACCAAAATCCTGAAGTGAGAATAATTCCAATATATCCTCAATTTATTTTCTCAGGATATATTTTGAGAAAGTCGTTGGGTAGAGAACTTGAGGGTTTGAAACCCCCATTACGTAGTAAAACCAATCAATTGCGCGGTTATAGTAATCCAAATTACCCCAAAGTGTGATTCAGATCATAAAAAAACGGTAGAATGCGGGTTGTAGCGGTCGTACCTCAACAGCTAGGATGACGCAAAATTGTTCAGAAATTTGTACAGCCCCCCTCCATTTTGGTAAAACTAGGGGGGTCGTTGCTTCTTTGACGGGATGGGAATTCATTTTAGACGCCTTATCTGTAGCAGGACTTTAGGAAATTGGTATTACATAATTAAATATGTAACCGCCATAAATTACCAAAAATTTGTAAACAAATATAGAACTTGTGTAATTATGGAAGATTAGAAAGCGAATCATTAAACTTTTCAATTGTTATTTTTTCAAAATTTTTATCTAAATCTTCATACCAAAAATTAATTGCCAAGCAACGGTTAATATCAACAGGTCTTTTCTGGTCTCTATACTCTTGAACACGGTTTATTAACTTTGTCATCTCCTCAGTATTACCCCGACTCTTAATTGCAGCACGACCAGCTTCTATTACATCTTCCCGAGTCGTAAGTTCCATAATTACCTCATTATGATAGTGATGTATTTTTTAATAATACTACTTTATTCAAGGTAAAGATGCAAGCAATATTTTTTGACAGAATCGGGATAGCCTAGGGGCGAGTAGCTATCAATAAACTGGCGACAACAGTTTTTACAAAGATAATTTTGTTTACCTCTTTTATGGCCATTTTTCTTAAGATTACTAGATTGACATTCAGGACAAATCATAGCTGAATTTTCGTTGATTGTTAGCGCTCAGCATACCACAACTGTGCAACGCCGAAAAATTTAGGAAGAAACCCGGTTTCTGATGTCAGCGTGGGTAAACACGAAAAACCGCTTAACCGTATCAACTTAACCCCGAAAACCTTTGTATCTCTCGCTTGTGTCCCAGACCAGATCCCCCTCGCATCCCCCTTCCCAAGGGGGAGTAGGGGTTGACTGTCGATCGCACTCTTGTCCCCCCCTTAAGAAGGGGGGCTAGGGGGGATCTGGCCTTAGCGATAAACAGCAATCTCTGAGTACATTTGACCTTAAGTTGAGACTAATAAGCAATGCCTAAGTCCCAACTCAAAACTACTTAAACTTTTGTCCCACACTCAGGACAAAACTTATTACTCGAAACATTCTTCGCGCCGCAACTCGGACAATAAACTAACTCCGCAGATGGCAACGTGCTGCGTTCCGGCAAACCAACCATTTGAGCATTACTCTTGCCCGGAACAACCATCGGATAGCAGTTTTCGTCCCGCGTCACCTTCACGTTCATCAGCACAGGGCCGTTGTGAGCGAGCATTTGGGCGATCGCACCTTGCAACTCATCCGGCCCTGAAACCAGCATCCCCTTCACGCCGTAGGCCTGGGCCAGCATCACAAAATCCGGCATCCCCACAGTCATATTCGACGACGAATAACGCTCGCCGTAGAACGCCTGCTGCCACTGCCGCACCATCCCCTGCCAGCCATTATTTACAATCACAACCTTGACATTAATGCCGTATTGTGCTAAGGTTCCCAGCTCTTGAATATTCATTTGTATGCTAGCGTCGCCAGCAATACAAATGACTTGCTCGTTGGGTAGCGCCATTTTCGCGCCCATCGCCGCCGGCAACCCAAAACCCATCGTGCCCAAACCAGCGCTGGAAATCCAGCGGCGCGGGCCGTTGTTTAAGAATTGAGCCGACCACATTTGATGTTGACCGACATCCGTTGTGTAGTAAGCATCCGGCGCTTGAGTAGCCAATTCCCAAATCACCTCTTGGGGAGACAAAATGTCGGAGTAGTGGGGTACAACTAACGGATAATCCTGTTTCCAGCGATCGATCCTGTGCAGCCATTCCGCAGTTTGTCCGGGAGTACCCGAAACACCTGTTTCCCGACAGCGGCGCAGCAAATCAATCAAAACTTGCCGCACATCTCCGACAATCGGCACGTCGGGGCCGCGATTTTTACCTACTTCCGCCGGATCGATATCGATGTGAATTACCTTCGCCCGCGCTGCAAACTCGTCTAGTTTTCCCGTCACGCGATCGTCAAACCGAGCCCCTACAGCCATCAGCAAATCGCACTCGGTAACGGCAAAATTAGCATACGCAGTGCCGTGCATCCCTAGCATTTTCACCGACAAAGGATGTTTTTCGTCAAAAGCGCCTTTGCCCATCAGCGTTGTTGTGACAGGCAATTGGAACATCTCGGCGAGTTCCTTAATTTCCTCATGGGCCGCCGCTGCGATCGCCCCGCCGCCTACATAAAGCAAAGGACGCTTCGCTTCCTTCAGCAAATGGATTGCTTGATTAATCTGGCGGGGATTTCCCTTCACAGTCGGACGATAGCCCGGAATTCTAACCGATCCGGGTTCCACCGGCAGATACTCAAACTCTTCTAAACCGACATCCTTGGGCACGTCAATCAACACCGGGCCCGGCCGCCCGGTACTCGCGATGTGGAAAGCTTCAGCCACAATTCGGGCCATGTCTCTGGGATCGCGCACTACATAGGAATGCTTGACAATGGGCAGAGTAATGCCGTAAATATCAGTTTCCTGAAACGCATCAGTGCCGATCGCCGGACGGGGCACTTGACCGGTAATAATTACCATCGGGATCGAATCCATGTGCGCCGTCGCAATCCCCGTCACCAAATTAGTTGCGCCGGGCCCGGAAGTCGCGAAACAAACCCCAACTTGTCCGGTAGCGCGGGCGTATCCGTCGGCGGCGTGAGCAGCACCTTGCTCGTGCCGCACTAGAATGTGTTTGATCGCGCCAGTTTCTTCAGCCCGGTATAGTTCGTCGTAAAGCGGCAAAATTGCGCCGCCGGGATAACCAAAAATATGCTTGACACCGTGGCGGATCAAGCTGTCGATCAAAGCAAATCCACCCGTTGCACGCTTGATGGCCACTTTAGTTTTTAGTTGCACAGAATTTCCTTCCTTAAACTAATTAGGATTTTTAATGAAAGCTTTTATACTACTTTAATCTCAATAATCAAAGTCTGAAAATTTAACGGCTGATATTTTACAAAAAGTTTCGCGCTGCGACGGTTTGCGATCGGACGATCGAGAATTTGTGAAACAGCAGAGGAAGAAAACAAACAGAAGAAGACCGGGCGGTTGAAACCGCGTCTAGACAGACAAAAACCGGATGGTGCGCGGGTTAAAAAACGGACGGTTAAATTTACCTTATTTTCTCCAGTCCGCGGAGGCGGACTTCGTTTTTGTAGACGCGGTTTCAACCGCCGTGTGATCTAAAGATACTCTTAAGCCTTTAAGACTTTGCGGGTATGGTGCCAAGCTGCCAAGCCCATCACTGGAACCAAAAAGCCCAAACTCATCAGCACAATCCGCAAGCCCAAATCATCGGAACCCACGGCTTTGCTGACAGCATCCGTCAGCGGGCCGGTCAGTGCTAAAGGCAAGCTGAGAGCAATATTAATCGCATTGTTCTCCAAGCCAAAGACTTTTCCCCGCATTGATTCAGGAGTTTTTTCTTGAATCAGAGCTTGCATCGGGCCGTTAATTAAGGAAGCGCCAAAACCGAACAGAGCACTCAATCCGAATCCCAGCCAAAGCTGTCTCGTAAAGGCAAACATTCCCAACACAAAACCCATCATCACGAAACCAATTAACGGCAAAGGTTTGTGGTGCATTCGATCGCCCCAGTGGCCCAAAAACGCCGCGCCGAAGACCATTCCGACTCCCGCAGCAGCCAGCAAAAACCCAAATTGAGTTTCTTTGAGACCTATTTTGCCTGAAAGTGCGATCGCCAGCACTTGCAGCGCCGCAAACACCGAATACAAAATCGTCAACTGCACCATCGCGTTGCTGACGAGGCGGTTGTGCTTCAAATACCGCAAACCTTCCTTGAAGTCTTGCCAAGGATGAACATTTTTGCCACTGCTACCGCCACGATTTTCTTTGATGTGCATGGCATAAAGCAAACCTGCGGAGATCATGTACAACCCGCCCAGGAAAAACTCTTGAGAAGCTGGCCCGTAGCTGTGTTTAAGCCAACTAAATATCGGTTCGCCGATCGTCATTCCGACAATAATCCCGCCCATTGTGGACGAGGCGAACAGAGCATTTGCCGACATCAGTCCCTCTCGCCCCACAGCCAGCGGGATTGCCGCCTGCTCTGCTGGAGCAAAAAATTGCGTTACGGTAGAGACCAAAAACGTGACTGTCAACAACACGACAAAAGTTTTGGGCAAAAACGGCAAACATCCAATCAACACCGCTCGAATCACGTTGCAGCCGATCAGCATTTGCTTTTTGGAAAAGCGGTCTACGACGATACCGGCCGCCGAACCAAAGACGATCGCCGGCAGGGTGTAGGCAATCATCACGGCTGACAGCATAGAATTTTCCGAATGTTGCCAAGACACTGGCCAGGGTCGGTAATCCCCAGTTTTCAGCAGAATAATCAGCAATACGTAAAAGATTTTATCCGCCACTTGGGCCAACAACTGCCCAGTCCACAAGGTGAGGAAGGGGCGATTTCTCAGTAGGGCATCAAGCCCGCTGCGGTCAGGGGGAGGGCTAGCTGGGTGCATAGGAATAGTTTAACTGACCGCTTCTGGCAATTATAGTTTTCAGCAATACGTGCAAATTTGAAGGAGTGCAAAGCGGAAACGGGCGAAAAATCCTGTCTCCTCGGTTCTTTTTCTGTTTTAGCAGATCCGTGGCGGAGGGCTTGGGTCTTTTTCACTCTACCGCGATCGGCTCCGCACAGCCACCGCCGCCGGAAAATCAGGAAATGTTGTTAAATGTTGACCTGCATTATTTCATCGTGAGTACAACATAAGGTAATATGTTTTACAAAATAGTTGCTGTTGGCAGTGATCTTAAAAGATGTCACGCCGATTAAGTAATATAACGAAAGTAGTAATGTTAGGAGTGAGAAACTTGAAAAAGGTTGAAGCTATTATTCGCCCGTTTAAACTTGACGAAGTGAAAATCGCGCTCGTCAATGCTGGCATTGTAGGGATGACCGTTTCTGAAGTTAGAGGTTTTGGCCGTCAGAAGGGCATGACTGAACGCTATCGTGGTTCTGAGTACACCGTTGAGTTCTTGCAAAAGCTCAAGGTCGAGATTGTTGTGGAAAACGATCAGGTTGACATGGTGGTTGATAAAATTATCGCGGCTTCCCGCACGGGCGAGATTGGCGACGGCAAGATTTTCATCTCTCCTGTAGAACAAATTATCCGGATTCGGACTGGCGAAAAGAACCAGGAAGCAATCTAAGATACTGGGGCATTGGGTATTGGGTATTGGGCATTGGGCATTGGGCATTGGGCATTGGGCATTGGTCATTGGTCATTGGTCATTGGTAACTGCCAACGAAAAACCTCTTTCCTGTTTAGTTCTGATACCAAGCGTGTCAATATCCAATGCCACAGTAACCCTGTGTTTTGGCTTTTTTCCTCAATATGGGTTGAGAATGTTCGCCATTTGTGGTATAAGAGCCTGGAATGCTCGACCGCGGTGAGAGTGCGATCGCTTGATATCGGGCGTCATTTCTGCAAAAGTCTGTTGCTGTGCGGGTACGTAGAAAATCGGGTCATACCCGAAACCTCCGGTACCGCGAGGAGTGTGGAGGATTTCGCCTAGGCAAATTCCTTCAACTTGTAAGGCAATTGTACCGTCGGGACGGGCGATCACGATCGCGCAAACAATTTGTGCTTGCCGGTTTTGTTCGTTTCCCAATTCTTTGAGGAGTCGAGATATCCTGTCAGCATCGGTTTTCCCGTAGCGCCCCGAGTAAATCCCAGGTCTACCGTCGAGTGCATCTACCATTAAACCAGAATCATCGGCGATCGACCATTGGCCAGTTGCTTTGGCAATTTCAGACGCTTTCAAGCAAGCATTAGCAATAAACGTTTCCCCAGTCTCCTCAATTTCCAATTCTTCGGGTTTCAGGCGCAATTCCCACCCCAAATCCTGAAGATAAAGCTGCATTTCCTTAAGTTTACCCGGATTGCCCGTAGCCACAATTAGCAATTTATTATTTGTCATCAGTCGATTATACCTTTCAAAAAACTTTTCTCCTTTGATCTACGGTACTAAAGTATAATTTACAGCTTAATTGTTCAATAAACACAACTAAAAACCGATTGTGATAGTTGAGGAAGCCGAATGTGGATTCTATAGTAATACTCTTTCATTTATGAATAAGAAAGATTTTTTTTAACCGCAGAGGGCGCAGAGAACGCAGAGAAGAAGAATGGAGAAATAAGTGATATCAAATCCGTTGACATTGGAATTATTTATCTCTATCTCTTCTTTTCCTCTGCGTTCTCTGTGGTCTCTGCGGTTAAAAACTCTAGTTTTTATGCGCCCAACCTTTCGCCCAATTCAAGTTGTGCATCACTTCTTTCAATGTGGCAGCTTCGGAATACAGCCGCAATACTGGTTCGGTGCCGCTAAACCGAATTAACAGCCAGCTTCCGTCAGCTAAGCGGAATTTATATCCGTCTACTTTGTTGCAATCTATAACTGCTTTGTCGGCGATTTCTGTTAATGGTTGGTTTTGCAGCAGCGACAGCAAACGCGCTCTTTCTGCCATGTTTGCTAGGTGCAAGTCGATTCTGTCGTAGGCTGAGGTAAACTCTGTTTCTTTTTGCAGTCTGCTATAAATTTGGCTTAAGTCTTCGCCGGATTTGACGACTGCTTCTAATAAGTACAGGGCTGATAGTAAAGCGTCTCTTTCGGGTATGTGGGTTCCGTAGCCGATTCCTCCTGATTCTTCGCCGCCTACTAGGACTTTGGTGGTTAACATTCGATCGGCTATATACTTGTAACCGATCGGCGTTTCAAACAATGGTAAGCCGTAAAGTTGGGCAATTTTGGGCATGATGTCGGAACCGCTGACGGTTTTGATGACTTCTCCGGTGAAGCCGCGCCGTTTTGCTAGGTGTTCGATTAATATGGGAACTAGGATTTGCGAACTCAGAAAATTTCCTTGGGAGTCAACGGCTGCAATTCGATCGCTATCTCCGTCAAATACAAATCCGATCGACAAACCGGAAGCTTTTCGTTGGTGAGTCCGCATCACGCGGAACAACTGCGACAGGTAGCGCGGTAAAGGTTCTGGTGCACCGCCACCAAACAGCGGATCGCGATCGCTATTGACTTCCTGCACAGGAACTTCTAAGATTTGAGCTAAGCCGCCCGCCGCCGCGCCGTGCATTACATCTACAAATACTGTAATTTTACCGCTGGCGATCGCCTCTTTTATCGCTTCAATATCTACCATTTCCCGCAAGGTTTTGCAGTAAGCTGGCCAAGGATTGAAATTCTCCAATTTTCCGGGAGTTGCTGCGAGTGTCGCCGGATTTTCGAGTTTTGCTTCTATCTGTTGCGTAACTTCGGGCGATACTGAACCGCCAAATCCGCCCTTGACTTTTAATCCTAAATATGCGCCGGGATTGTGGCTGGCTGTCAGGACGATCGCACCTAAAGCATTTAATTGTTTCGCCGCTAAACTGAAAGCTGGAGTTGGAGCATAAGAATCGCTCAGTAACACGTCAAATCCTGCGGTCTGGACTGCCTTAGCTGCTGCGAGAGCAAAATCTTCAGCCAGAAATCGGCGGTCGTAACCGACAATTACAGTACCGCTGCTGGCATTGTTGCCGCCAGTTTGTGCGAGAACTTGTGCTGCTAGGGGAGCTACTAATGCTACGCGATCGAAGGTAAAATCGTCAGCAATGATGCCGCGCCAGCCATCTGTACCGAATTTAATAGGATTCATTTTTAGTCACAAGCCATAGGTCACTTGTCTATTTTATGGGCTTCAGCAGTCGATCGTCAGTCGATTTTAGATTTTAGATTTTAGATTTTAGATTTACTTGCAGCCTTGAATCTGGGGGCTTGAACAAGACTCTTAAATTTTGGGAGTTCCATTTATGGAGTGTCGGGGGCTTGTACCCGTTTTTGGGCGGTTAAAAGTCATCATCAATCAGCCCACAGCCCAATGACAGTTGACAACTGACAACTGTCAACTGTCAACTGACAACTGTCAACTGACTAAAAGAATGCCGGTTGGTGGCGGATCAAATTCAAGAATTCTTCGCGAGTTTTTTGTTCCTCTTGAAACACGCCCAACATGGCACTCGTCACCGTCCAAGCACCGGGTTTTTGCACGCCCCGCATTGTCATGCACATATGGCTGGCTTCCATTACTACAGCCACTCCCTGCGGTTCCAATATTGTTTGAACTGCTTCGGCTATTTGGCGCGTCAAACGTTCTTGTACTTGCAATCTGCGGCTGTACATCTCGGCAATTCTGGCTAATTTGCTCAATCCCACTACTTTTTGATTGGGAATGTAAGCGATGTGAACTCGGCCCATAAACGGCAGCATATGGTGTTCGCACATACTGAATACGCTGATATCTCGCACCAGTACCATTTCGTTGTGACCTTCGTCAAAGATCGCGCCGTTGAGGAGTTCTTCGAGGGATTGACTGTAACCGCTGGTGAGAAACCGCATTGCTTCTGCTACCCGCTTCGGGGTTTTGAGCAATCCTTCGCGTTCGGGGTCTTCTCCTACTCCTTGCAGTATCGTCCGAACGGCGGCCATCATTTCTTCCTGCCCTACTTCCGAGGGTACTGGTACGCTGGATTCTTGACCGTTCGAGGAATTGCGATCGGGTCGAGTGCTGATGCGCGGGGCGTTGTTGTCTGGGGTTTCTAACAGTTTCATGCTGTCAGTAGAGATTGAGTTCGAGCCATTGGAACTGCTGTTCGATGCAATTGTCATAAGAAGTTGGTGTGAGGGTGAATCTATTTTCGATTTTCGATTTTCGATTTTCGATTTTCGATTGGGATAGAGCTATCTATTTTCGATTTTCGACTTTCGATTTTCGATTTTTGATTTGGGGATAGAGCGAGAGATTCAAAGATTGTTGAATTCATGAAAAATCCAGCAGTCTAAAATCTCAATTTCACAGAACTCCGGCGTTGGACATGAGTGTGATTTCTTCAATTACTGCACTTGCCGGCAACTGAATTGCGTGCAAAATTGATTGGGCGACGATTTCTGGGGTTAACATGGCGGTGCGATCGAAGTCGGCTTGCATGGTGTCTGTTTCCCACATGGGAGTGTTGACAGAACCTGGACAAATGGCTGTGACGCGAATTCCGCCAGCTCGCTCTTCTGCTGCTAAAGTCTTGGACAAAGCCATGAGACCGAATTTGCTGACGCAGTAGGCTCCCCAGTTGGGGAAGGCTTGGCTACCTGCGATCGAGGAAACGTTGATGATGATTCCCGATCGCCGATCGCGCATTCCCGGCAAAATTCCTAAAATGCACTGCCAGACGCTTGTAAGATTGAGGTCTAGGACACTCTGCCAGTCGGTTAGGGATGTTTCGGTCAAGGAGCCTGTATACCCCATGCCAGCGCTGTTGACTAGGATATCTACGGGCCCGAATTGAGAGGCGATCGCGCTGATGCCGCTTTGCACTTGCTCAATTTTTGCCAAGTCTAAGGGATAAGCTTCTGCTTTCACTCCAAATTCTCTGGCTGCTGTGGCAACGGCTTCTAGGTTTTCTGACTTTCGGCTAACTAAAGCTAGATTTATGCCTTCAGCAGCGAACGCTAGAGCCGTCGCTTTGCCAATACCGCTGCTCGCTCCGGTAATCAGAGCCTGCTTTGTTGTTCGATCGTTCATTAAATTTCCTGATACTTTCTATCGGCAAATCTTTCAAGCGTTGCAGCCTGCTTCGGCAAATTAGCAAGCTGTTGGCTGCGGGTGATAACAGTTAATTATGAGATAAACATTAAGAACTATTAAGCCGGTGTCACCTGAGAAATTATAACACTGCTGACGGATTAGCAGAATTATCGGTTGCGAGTTATGAGTTACTCGCTTGAAGTTCAAAGATTTTTGACTGATAACTCTCTGCTCGATCGACTCAAGCAGCAATTTCAGTGAACACACCGATGTCCCGAAACTTTTGATATCGGAGTTGTCGGCGCTGCTGGCCCGTAAGCTGACTTAGTTCTGCTAAGTTTTCCAACAAAGCTTGTTTAAGCATGGACGCAGCTTTGAGGGGATTCGAGTGAGCGCCACCAACAGGTTCTGGTACTATCTGATCTAGAACGCCGAGGTTTTTCAAATCCCAGGAAGTTATTTTGAGCGCTTCTGCGGCTAAGTTGGCTTTGCCAGAGTCTTTCCAGAGGATGGCCGCACAAGCTTCGGGGGTGGCGACGGTATACACAGAATGTTCTAACATCAACAGCCGCTCGCCGACACCGATACCCAAGGCTCCGCCGGAACCGCCTTCGCCGATGACTGTGCAAATAATCGGAACGTCGAGGCGAAACATTTCTCGGAGGTTGCAGGCGATCGCCTCTCCTTGTCCAAGCTGTTCGGCTTCTAAGCCCGCCCAAGCCCCCGGAGTGTCGATAAACGTGAAAATTGGCATCGAGAAGCGATCGGCGTGTTCCATCAATCGCAAAGCTTTGCGGTAGCCGCCGGGAGCAGCCATCCCGAAGTTGCGGGCGATATTGTCTTTGGTGTCGCGCCCTTTTTGATGGCCGATGATCACTGTGGGACGCCCGTCTATGCGGGCAATTCCGCCGACGAGGGCCGGGTCGTCTCCGCCGCGTCGATCGCCGTGGAGCTCGATCCACTCGTCGCTAATTGCCTGAATGTAATCGAGGGTACTGGGGCGGCGCGGGTGACGGGCGAGTTGCAGCCGCTGCATGGGGGACAAGCTGCTGAAAATTTCTTGCCGCAGTTGGGCGGAACGAGCTTCGAGTTTGCGAATTTCGTCGGTGACATCGACGCTGTTTTCTGCGGCGAGTTCGCGAATCTGGTGAATTCGGGCTTCGAGTTCGGCCAGCGGCTTTTCAAAATCTAGGAGTAGTGGTTTGCGGTCTGAGTTGGGCACGCTGATAATTTCTATAGGGTTTTAAGGTTTAGTCGAGTGACTATTTTTCGACTATTTTCCGACTATTTTCCAATCCTACCGTGCTAGGGGATGCTGAAAAAGAGGGGGAAATCGGAAGTTTTGATTTTTAAATTTTGCTTGATATCAAATTCCGCAACATCGGAATTATACTCTCGAAGCTGAGCAGGGCGATCGGGCTGCTCTCAGAAAAATATTTCGATTCAGACGCAATAGTCAACAGTTAAACTTTAAAATTCAACTTCAACTTTAACTGTTGACTATTAAGATCAAAATTACATTAATAAGGGTCGGAAACCGTGTTTAACTGAAATTCCACCGATTTGCTCCATCTTTTCCACAGTAATTTGATTCCGTCCCCAAGAAAAATTGGTATACATTTTTTCAAATTCCAGCAGCATTGATTCGGCAAAACAGGCAAACAACTGTCGCCCCGGCACATCCATATTGACAATCTTCATGATTTTCCACTCAATATCGAGGGAATGCTCCACAATGCCACCATTGAGTACGTAAATTTCGGGATGCTGAACCTGAGTTGCTAGATTTTTTGGATAGCCACCATCAATCAATAAACAAGGTTGCTTCAATGTCTTGGGGTCAATTTCTACTCCCTTTGGCATACTAGCGACCCAGACTACAATATCCGCTTGCGGCAGGGCTTCTTCCAATTTCATGATTTTGCCTCGCCCCAATTCCGATTGCAAATCTTGCAAGCGTTCTTTGTCGCGGGCAATTAGCAACAATTCTGCTACATTTGTTTTAACATTGAGCCAGCGACACACAGCACTGCCAATGTCACCTGTAGCACCACAAACCGCCACAGTAGCTTTTGAAAGTTCAATCCCCAATTTGGGGGCTGCTTCTTCTACTTGGCGGCAGATAATGTAAGCCGTGTGGGTGTTACCAGTGGTGAAGCGTTCAAACTCCAACTTGAGATTGCGAATTTGCTTAATTTGCTGCAAGTTGAAAGTCTCAAAAATGATCGAAGAAAAGCCACCTAAAGCAGTGATATTAATCCCGTTTTTTTGAGCGTGTGCCATCGCATTAAGGATTTTGCGAGTGGCTGCTTTAATCCGGCGAGTGGCCAGCATTTCTGGCAGAAAACAGGATTCCACATAGCGGCCTTCTATTTTTTGCCCGGTAATGCTAGTGACAGTGATATGATCAACTATCTGGGGCGGTGCACTGCACCAAAAGTCTAGCCCTTGATCGGCATATTCTGGATAGCCCAGCTCGTTAGCTACTGATTGGGCGTGTTCTAAGCTGGTTAAGTGACCGATTAGACCAAACATTAAGTTGTCAAATGAAGGAAGATTGAAGAAGAAGGAAGAAGGAAGAAGGAAGAAGGAAGAAGGAAAATTTGCTAATTAAAAATGAGATGCCTCTTTTTTAATTTTTAATTTTCATTTTTTCCCATTCCTTATTTCCCATTTAACTAGGCTGCGAGGCCTTGTGCTGACATCCGCATGATGTCGCGGTTGTTAAAGCCAATGTTGCCAAGGGCTTCGCCGTAGGCAATCATAAAGTCTTCGATTAAAGCGTCTTTTTCCATTCCCAAGACGCGGGCATCGTCTGCGACAGCGTTTAGCAGTCTCCAGATGATGGGCAGGTTTTGGCGGTTGGCGGCTTCGAGTTCGGCTTTGGATTCCTCAAAGTGAGCTTGCAGCCAGACTTCCCCAAAGTTGAGGTGGCTGTATTCTTCTTTGACTACGCCTTCGGTGATTTTGCGAGCAAAGTCATCGGCGACGGGGATGTAGATGTTGTAGGCTGCGATCGCAAAACACTCGATAATTAGTGATTGAATCAGCAAGCAAGTTACAATCTGACCATCCGCCGCGGCAGTTTGGAAGTTTCTGTGCAAATCCGAAAAGAATTCCTTGGCAAATACCATGTCCGGTGTGACTTTGAGATTCCGGCCACAAGCTTGGAAGCCTTTCTTATGGCGGTTTTCCATCTTGGACAAGCCAATTAACTCTTCTTTTTTGTCAGCCAACAGTTCGGCCAGCGTCAGGTAATTGTCGTGAGCTTCTTGTTCGCCTTCAATCACAATGGCGTTGATGCGGCTGTAAGCATCTTTGTAAGTTTCGGTTTGAAAGTCAATTGTTGGGCTGGCCTCAAGCTGGGGCATAGATATGTCGTCTCCTGATATAACCTTGTAGGATGTTTCCAAACCCCTTAAAATTTTGGGGGTCGCGTGCACTACACTTTACCTATTTTCGACTAAAAATTTACGATTGTGTGGGAATCTGGGAGGCGATCGGGTTTGAGAGCCTCACAAGCTTATTATTTTAGATTAATTCACAAGTTTATGGGTAAATCCTTTGATCGGTCTCAAGCACTGGAGCTGCTGAGTTTTGTTTTGTTGCTGGCGGGGGCTGCGCTGGTGCTGCTGCCACTGGCTGCTGTTTTTTGGGTTTCCTTATCACCATCTGGTGTTGGTGTCAAGGCCAATAGTCTGACTTTTGCGAACTATCAGGAGGCTTGGCGACGGGGGAATTTTTTGTTGGCATTTGCTAATTCTACTCTAGTGGCGATCGCAGTTACCGCTTTTCAGGTAGTGACTTCTGCTTTGGCAGGTTATGCTTTAGCACGGCTGAAGTTTCGGGGGCGACAAGCCATAGTTTTGGTGGTTTTGGCAACACTGGTGATTCCCTTTCAGCTTTTGGTGATTCCGATTTTCATGGTTTTGAAGTGGGGGCATTTGCTGAATACCTATGGGGCGCTGATTTTGCCCACGGCAGCTAACGGTTTCGGGATTTTTCTGCTACGCCAGTATTTTATGACAATTCCGGTGGAGTTGGAGGAGGCGGCAATGCTGGATGGGGCTAACCGCTGGCAGGTTTTGTGGCAGGTGATGTTACCTTTAGCCCGCCCTGCTTTGGTGACGCTGTTTTTGTTTACGTTTATCGGCGAGTGGAACGATTTGTTTAAGCCGCTGGTGTTTACGACGAGGCCAGAGTTGCGGACTGTACAGTTGGTTTTAGCTGAGTTTCAGGAACAGTTTACTAGCAGTTGGCCGTTGTTGATGGCGGCGGTGGTGATTGGGACTGTGCCCGTGGTGTTGCTGTTTTTGGCTGGTCAGCGGCAGTTTATTCGCGGGATTGCGGCGACGGGAATTAAGAATTGAGTTGGAGGTCCGAAGAAGACCGGGCGGTTGAAACCGCGTCTATACAAACAAAACCCAGATGGTGCGTGGGTTGAAGACTCGGCGGTTGAAATTACGTTATTTTCTTTACACCCTCGTTCGGGCTTCCTTTGTCTAGGCGCGGTTAAAACCGCGGTCTGATCTATAATTGTCCAATAAATAAAATATATGCAGAATTTGCAAAAGCTGGGCTGGTTTTTATTTATTGCATCTTTCGTGCCCTGGGTGGCAATCTTGTTTATTGTGCCGTTTATGCCGCTGAGCCTCGCCGAAAAAACTACAATTAATATCATTCTAGCTGTTGGGGCCGAAGTTTGTTTTTGGCTGAGCGTGGTAATTTTGGGGAAAGAAGTAGTTACCAAATATCGGCGTTATTTGAGTCCCCGCTATCTTTGGAAAAAAATCCGAAATTTCAAGCGCAAATGAACAGGGATTGATGCAGATAGTTAAGTAGGTGGTTACAAATAAACGTTACGTGGGGAGGGCGGGTTTTGCACTGATAAACTCGCTTTTATCATAGATCATACGCTAAACCCGCCCCTACTAGATACTAGGTTTTTCACCCTTACCTACTTAGCCCAGATATTGGCGTTTATCTGCGGTCAAGATTGAGCTATTCGCTGATAATTTGCAAACGAATAGAGCGTTCTCCGTCTCCAAAATCCACTTCAATTTTTTCTCCCGAAAGACTGTCCAAGCATCCCAAAAGTAAGCGCAAATTCGGTGTACTTGCTCCTGTATCCACGTACAATCTATCAGCCAAACTGCCTAAACGCTTCCAAACAGTGTAGAGTTTGACTACAGTTTGTTCGAGCAGTGCAGCTTGTTTTACAACATCAGCAGTCGTACCCAAACAGCCGACTCGCAAAGACTCTTCTAAAGCCATTTCCATGTCTAAGTGAGACTGATTGAGAGCTTGCACTTGGGCGGCGGCATCGAGATATTTGGATAAGTTCTTGGCGTCGGAAGTTAGTTGTTTGACAGTATCTACGTCGGGATTTTCTGCTACTTCTTTTTGAATTTCGCTTTGGTGAGATGGAGAGAGTTTCTCCATTTCCTTGACTAAAGGAGCGAGATAGCGAGAAGGAAGAGAACCGCTAGATGCTTTTTCTTTGACTTCTTCTGGCAATAATTCTGAGTTCATTGCCATCCATTCGTCGGATAGTTGTTTGACTTCGCGCCTGGTGATACGATCGCCCTTTGATGCAGCATCTGTTACCATTTGCTGTACTTCGGGAGATGCTTTGGCGGTTTCTACAAAGGCTCTTTTGCTGAAGTTTCTAATGGACTCTGGGTCTAAATCTCCTTGGTCGATCAGAGTTTCGGCACTTTTAGCTAATTCTATCAAAGAATAGGCTTGACTTTTGCTAATTTCGCGTTCTTTTAGCCAGTTCAAGAAGCCGGTACCGCGTCCGTCGCCGCCTTTTTTTTCTCTGTCTCGGACTGTTCGGAGAATGCGTCCGCGCCAGATGTCGGTTTGTAAGTCGAAACGATCGCACACTTTCCAGGCATTGTCAACCTGATTGTCAAAGTCGAAGTCTGGTATTTGTTCGTCTTCGGGGTCTGGTAATTGGAAGTTGATATCGGTCAAGCCTTTGAGGGCTTCGGCAAGTTCTGCGGGAGATTGGGGGACTTCAGCCATTAGGAGAAAATTGTGTAGAGCGACAGCCGGTTTAATTGGGAATTTGCACAAGTTGAGATTTGAGACGCTATCTGTAGTAGTAAGGTGACAAGGCTGACACTACTGATAGAGTTTTTGTGCAGGTTATATCATTATTGCACGATGAAGGGCGATCGGCTTCAACGGCTTCACTAACGGGCTATAATTACCTAACTGTCATTGCGAGCGTCCGCGCGAAGCAATCTCAGAAGCTTAAACGCAGACACAAAAATTATGATTACGTATTTGTGATTGCGACCTGTCGGTGGTAATCTCAAGTCCCTGCGATTGCTTCGCGAGGACGCTCTCTTCGGACATCATTACCTAACTATCATTGCAAATGTACCCACGAAGCAATCTCAGAGCCCTGAATGGCGATCGAAAAATTATTATACTATGTTTGTAATTGCGAGTTGTCGGTGGCAATCTCAAGTCCCTGCGATTGCTTCGCTCGTGAGCTCGCAATGACATCATCACTTAACTGTTATTGCGAGCGTCCGCGCGAAGCAATCGCAGAGGCTATAGTATAAGCTGAAAACTCATCCTTTGATCGACAGTTATGAGCAAACAATATTATGTGTACATCATGACGAATCAGCATAACAGGGTGCTTTACACAGGTGTAACCAGTGATTTAAAGAGAAGAGTTTACGAACACAAAGAAAAGTTAATAGATGGATTTACTAAAAAATACAATATCACGAAGTTAGTTTACTGCTAAATCTTTGAAAATGTATATGACGCGATCGAACGAGAGAAACAGATTAAAGCTGGTTCTAGACAAAAGAAAATTGATTTAGTTAATAGTATCAACAAACAATGGCAAGATCTGTATGATGAGTTTTGAAATTTTTGTATGTCATTGACCAATAGGGTTCACTTAAGATTGTCCGAAGAGAGGAACGAAGCAAACAAGAGTATTTATTTTTCATAATTTTTTACCGCCTGGATCGTCTTAAGTAAACCGTATTGTGTCATTGACGGCTCTGCCTTACTATTTTAAGGTGATGCGATAGCGACGCACAGCCCACAATGACATTGAGATGTAATCATAACCTAAACCCCAAAATCAACCGCCTGTCAGTACCCTAAATAACCACCCTAAAAGCATCACACTCAAGAAAATCACGCCTCCGACAATTAACGTCAAACCTAACAGCAAAGCCGCGACAAATAACCAGTCAGCTTTTTTACTAGGTTCCGGGCTACCTAAATGAGCATCTAGCAATTCTATATTCTTGACATTAGCTTTCCAAGCAACATCAAATAAGTCTCCAGCAACCGGTACAGTGCCGGCAACTGTATCAAATACGATGTTAGCAGCCATTTGGATTAGGGTTTCTTGCGGTACTCCGAGTTGCGCGGATTTAAACACAACATAACCTGCAAAAATTGATCCGATTAAATCGCCACCGCCCGGTATAAGTCCTAGTATCGGATCGAGTCCGATGCGGTAACGGGTGCCGGGAATGGGAATTGCATTGTCGAGTAAGTGGCTGATGCGGCGGAGACGGCGCAAGGATGCAATCTGGGATTTGTTGAGTGTATTTGTGGCGGGAGTTTGTATGGGAGAACGTGACATTTGATTGCTCTCGATTGCGATATTACTGCTATTTTATGATTTTTATTGAAGCATATTATAGCTTTTTTACTATGTCTCAAGCAAGATTTTTTCTAATAATATTTATGACAAGTCTTACAACAAAACATTTTTGGGGCTTGTTTTCTCAACTATTGTCGCTTGGTGCGTCGCTATGAGATTGTCGATTAAATTTAGGGATTTTTTATGGCGACGCACCCTACAAATAATATTGCATGATTTTTCATAAACAGAAACCCGGTTTTTCTTCAAAACCGGGTTTCTTGCTTCTAGCTGCCTGTGGTCAGTTTAACCGGGAAAGCCCGATCTATTTGCCTTCAGTAAAGTCAGCATCAATCACGTCATCGCCGCCGTCAGTCGGGCCGCCAGTTGGGCCGCCAGTCGGGCCGCCAGTGGAGCCGTCTGCTTGCTGGTACAGGCTGCTGCTGACTGCGTAGAATGCTTGTTGCAACTCGGTTGTCAGCGTCTTGATGACTGCGTCGTCTTCTTTTTCGACGGCCTCCCGCAAGTCTTTGATCAAGCCTTCAACCTTAGTCTTGTCAGCATCAGGAACCTTATCGCCCAATTCTGCCAACTGCTTCTCAATTTGATAAGCTAAGGAGTCTGCTTGGTTTTTGCGATCGATCCGTTCGCGACGTTCCTTGTCAGCAGCCGCATTCGATTCGGCTTCTCTCACCATGCGATCGACTTCATTGCTGGGCAAAGTAGAAGCACCAGTAATGCTAATCGATTGTTCCTTGCCAGTACCTTTATCCTTAGCAGCTACATTCAAAATACCGTTAGCATCGATATCAAATGTAACTTCAATTTGAGGTACGCCACGGGGGGCTGGGGGAACTCCATCTAAGCGGAAAGTGCCTAAATCCTTGTTGTCATTGGCCATTTCCCGTTCGCCTTGCAAAACGTGAATTTCCACGTTAGTTTGGCCGTCTACAGCCGTCGAGAAAGTTTCCGACTTCTTGGTAGGAATTGTGGTGTTGCGAGGAATGATTTTGGTCATCACGCCGCCCAAGGTTTCGACACCGAGAGACAGCGGGGTAACGTCGAGCAACAAGATGTCTTTGACTTCGCCTGCGAGCACGCCAGCTTGAATTGCTGCACCGACTGCAACCACTTCATCCGGGTTTACCGTTTGGTTGGGGTCTTTGCCGAGGATCTTTTTGACAAGCTCTTGCACGGCTGGAATGCGTGTAGAACCACCAACTAAGACGACTTCGTTAATTGCAGATTTGTCGAGTTTGGCGTCGCGGATTGCGTTTTCTACGGGAATGCGAGAGCGATCGATCAAATCAGAACAAAGCTCTTCAAACTTGCCGCGAGTCAAGGTGGTGTCCAAGTGTTTTGGTCCGTCTTGAGTCGCAGTAATAAACGGCAAGTTGATTTCTGCTTGAGTAACACTCGACAGTTCAATCTTGGCTTTTTCTGCTGCTTCCGTCAGGCGTTGCAGTGCTTGTTTGTCTTTGCGGAGGTCAATTCCTTCGGCTCTTTGGAAGTCATTAGCGATGAAATCGACGATTTTTTTGTCGAAGTCGTCACCGCCGAGGTGAGTGTCTCCAGAAGTTGCTAGCACTTCAAATACGCCGTCGCCGACTTCGAGAATCGATACGTCGAAAGTACCGCCGCCCAAGTCAAATACGAGGATGGTTTCGTTGCTCTTTTTATCTAATCCGTAGGCTAAAGCGGCTGCTGTAGGTTCGTTAATAATCCGCAGAACTTCAATACCGGCAATTTTTCCAGCGTCTTTAGTAGCTTGGCGCTGGGAGTCATTGAAGTACGCGGGTACTGTAATTACCGCTTGGGTAACAGTTTCACCCAGGTATTTGCTGGCGTCTTCTACAAGTTTCCGCAACACTTGCGCGGAAATTTCTTCGGGAGCAAATTGTTTGCCGCGGGCTGGACAGTCGAGTTTGAGGCTGTTGCCGACTTTCAGGACTTTGTAGGAAACTTCAGTGGTTTCGTGGGTTACTTCGTCAACCCGACGCCCGATAAACCGTTTTACTGAGTAAAAGGTGTTCTCGGCGTTCATCACGGCTTGACGCTTGGCGATTTGTCCGACGAGTTGATCGCCATTTTTAGCATAGGCTACTACGGAAGGTGTGGTGCGACCCCCTTCGGCGTTGGCTATGACGGTGGGTTTGCCGCCTTCCATAACTGCGACGCAGGAGTTTGTGGTACCTAAGTCAATTCCAACTACTTTTCCCATAGGGGTGTTCCGGCTCCAATATCTACAAAATTTTGGTTTTCTATCTGTGTGATAGTCTGGTTATTCAGGACTGCGATTCTACCTCGCGGTTTACGGGTAGTCAGTTCTGCTTTAATACAGTCTTCGATAGGGTACTTATCTCTATACTGCGGGCGGTTAGACCTTGCGATGAAGGTGTATTTACCGAACCTGTTGGGGGACGGTTGCATCGGTGAGGCTTTTACTGCTACAGCTTTGGACTGCTTTTGTTTACTCTTCCTAATGTACGGCGTGCGATCGATTTGGGCATTGTGGCAAACCGTATAGGTTGTGTTGTATTTGCCGTCTTGTGTGTATAAATTTTATTGAGCCCCTTTGGGCGATTCCCTACGGGATAGGATCTTTTGGATGGCCAATAGAAGATTTTATAGATAAGACGGCGGTTGAAACCGCGTCTACACAGAAGATAAGACGGCGGTTGAAACCGCGTCTACACAGAAGATAAGACGGCGGTTGAAACCGCGTCTACACAAACGATGTCCGCCTCCGCGGACTGAGGAAGATAGATAAAACGGCGGTTGAAACCGCGTCTACACAAACGATGTCCGCCTCCGCGGACTGAGGAAGATAGCGTAATTTTAACCGTCTTGTCTTCAACCCGCGCACCATCCGGGTTTTGTTTGTATCGACGCGGTTTCAACCGCCGGGTGTTCAACTACCGCGCATCGCCAATTAAAATAAACGGCGACCAATAATAAGGATGGCGAGTTATTTGACTCAATTTAGCTTGCCGCAATGCTTCCCCTTTGCTCATCCCTTGATTGATATTTTGATAAAATGCCACCATCAATTCTTGAGTAGCTGAATCATCAACACTCCAGAGACTCGCCATCACAGCTTTCGCGCCCGCACGCTCAAAAATATAGGCAATTCCCGATATTTCTTCGCCGTTGGAATTCGCTTGCATAGCTGTTTGACACGCACTTAAGGTGAGGAGTCTGGTGTTTTGCAATCCTAATAACGCGGCATCGGCAATATTGAATTGAGTGTCAGCAAATAGCAGTGTATTTGCTTTCATGTCCAATTTTTGACAGCCTTCCGGTTGGAAACAGCCGTGAGTTGCTAGGTGCAAAAATGGAAAGCGGGGTGCTTGGGTTTTGAATTGGTCGAGGGTGGCGGCATTGCCGATATAGGCGGAACTGCCAGGGAATAATTGAGCGATATTTCTCACTTCTGCTTCGGAACCGGGTAGGTTTTGCGGATCGCGGGTGACGGGATTTCCTAATGCTAAGATGCCGCCTTGTAATGTGGAATCGGGAATTGACCTGGTAGAAATGCGGGTGAGATAGTTGACGGGATATTTCTCGATTAGGAATTCATCGGTTTGTTCGTCATACAGGGTTTCAAAGGGGATGTAGCGCAGTTTTCCCGTAGCGATGATGCTCAATTGTTTGGGGGAGAAGGCTTTGATTTGGTCTTCTACTGGCCGGATGAGGATGTCGTAGAGTTTGCTGCCAGTTACGGCGAAGTTAGTGTCGCTAGTATTTTGCAGTTGTTCGCGGTATTGAGTGAGGAGTTTGTCGAATTCTGCGGGGCTTATAGGAATTTTTTTAACACTTAAACTGTCTTTTGTTAATACAAATATAGCGACGGTATTGGGAACATTTTTGACATTTGTGAGTAAGACGGGTTGAATGACAACGGTTCCGGGTGGGATGCTGGCTTTCAGTTGGGTAATGTCTTTGGGTTTGGTTTCAAATAGTTCGGCGACTTCTGGGAAACTGCGGGAGATTTCTTCTGCTTGGCGGTTGACTTCTGCTTCTAATTCCCGCATTTGTCGGGAGATATTTTCTGAGAATTTGTCTTCGAGTTGGCGGCGGAGGGATTGCAGTTGTTGATTTTTTTGATTCCATTCGTCTATGGCTTTTTGTGCTTGGGGGTTGGCGACTTTGGCGTCAATTAAGCGGGTGTAGTCGGCGAGATCGGCTGTGGTGGCGATGTTGATCCATTGGAAAGCGCGATCGGGTTGGTTTTGGTCGATGAGGAGGGATGTGAGAGGAATTGCATTTCTTCTTTCACCTTCTAAAAAAAATTGGCGATCTTTTCGCTGTAAACCACTCCGTATTTCTAGGATAATATTGACGGACTGCTCATAATTTTTAATGGCATCAGTGGGTTTATTCATATCTCGGTATACTGCACCGATATTACTCAAAACAGTAGCTTCCCCAGAGCGATCGCCTACTTCCTGGCTAATTGGCAAAGCTTGGTTTAAGTATTTCAATGCTTCTTGTGGTTGAGAAATGTTATCGTACACTAAACCGATATTATTCAAAGTAGTAGCTTCCATCCTGCGATCGCCCACATCCTGCTGAATTGGCAAAGCTTGGTTAAAGTATTTTAATGCTTCTTGGGGTTGTCCAATTGTGTTGTAGACTGCACCAATATTATTCAAAGTAGTAGCTTCCCGGGCGCGATCTTTTACTTTGCGTCTAATGGATAAAGCTTGGTTAAAGTATTTCAATGCTTCTTGCGGTTGGGAGATGTTATTGTACACTACACCAATGTTAGTCAAAGTAGTAGCTTCCCCAGATCGATCGCCTACTTCTCCCATAATTGGTAAAGCTTGGTTATAGTATTTCAATGCCTCTTGTGGCTGTCGGATATTTTCGTACACTGCACCAATATTATTAAAAGTAGCAGCTTCCCGGCGCGATCTTTTATTTCCTGCGTAATTGGCAAAGCTTGGTTATAGTATGTCAATGCCTTTTGCGGCTGTCCGATGCTATAGTACACTGCACCAATATTATTCAAAGTGGCAGCTTCCCCTAAGCGATATTTTAGTTCTCGCACAATTGATAAAGTTTGATGGTAGTATTTCAAAGCTTCTTGCGGCTGTCCTATGCTGTTGTAAACTACACCGATATTATTCAATGTGGTAACTTCTCCGGCGCGATCTTTTACTTCCCGTGTAATAGGTAAAGCTTGGTTGTGATATTTCAAAGCTTCTTGCGGCTGTCCGATGCTGTTGTAGACTGCACCAATATTACTCAAAGTAGTAGCTTCTCCGGCGCGATCTTTCACTTCCCGCCTAATTGATAAAGCCTGGTTATAGTATTTTAATGCCTCTTGTGGCTGTCCGATACTATCATATACTCCACCAATATTATTCAATGTATTAGCTTCCCCAGCGCGATCTTTTACTTCTCGCCTAATGAGTAAAGCTTGGTTATAGTATTTTAATGCCTCTTGTAGCTGTCCGATACTATAGTAGTTAAAACCAATATTATTGAGTGCTAAGGCTTCGAGTTTTCTATCTTTCCATTGTAGTGCAATGCCTAAAATCTGCTGCAATGTTTCTATTACCTGTCGCCGTTGTCCTTGCTGTTGCTGTTGCTGTACTTGCTGTATAAGTCTCTGTAATTCTTGAACCTGTGAATTTTGACTTTGCCCCCAACTAGGTTGTACCATCAGCGGCACAGTCAGAGGAGTCAAACACACACCCAAAGCCAAAACACTGATAATAATTCGTTTCATTACCTTACCTACTTCTCCTTATCAAATTAACCAATCCTCTAATCGTTCAAAAGCTCTATTTGTCTGCCAAAATAACTATGCCTCTCTCTATCAACTTCGGCAAAAATCTCTCCCAGTTCAGTCTCGTATTTCCAAGATCCGAATATTTGATGTAAACGTTTCAGCCTTTCCTCATTGTTTGTTCGCGGAGCGTCCGGCACCTCAATCAGAACTTCTGAACCATCAGGAATGTTCAGGCTTTCTGAAATTTCTATAATATTACCCCGTTTGATGCCTTTGATTTGCATAGTTATATCTCCCTCTTAATTAATTTTTACCTATTGTAGCACTAGGAGCATCGCCGATCTATACTATTTATCCCGAACTCCATCAAAAACCTCCGGCTCAATTCCTTCTTCTTCTAAATTGTTGTCTTGACGAAACTTTTGAAGCGCTTCCCAAAAATTCTGAGGTCGATCGATATGGCGTTTTTTCTCAATTGCGGATATTAGGTCAGACCAGGTAAAATTTTCAGGCAACTTATCAATTAAGCTGCGGGCTTCTTCTTTAAGATTGATGGTTTCCATCGGTTTTAGTAAAGAGAGTTTGTATTTTAATTCTACAGGGTTTACACACTCCGACCAAAGAAACCGGGTTTTTATCGAATCTGCGGGCTGCAACGAAATATTTTCGTAAAAAACCCGGTTTCTGGCCCCGCAATGGACTCAATACGGAGTTGCTGTAATTGTCATCGTCTTTTTCTGCACGTCAAACTGCATTTCATCCACGAAAAATTGCCGGTCTTTCGCTACTCCCAAAATCCCCCGCAATTGCGCCCGATTCACGACAGGCGGCCCCAATTTCACCACAGCTTGACCTTTAACAGCATCTTTCAGCTCAAAAGCACTTATGGGAATGCCATTCCATTTGGCTTGAATGCTAGTAGCTGGCGGGCGAACGCCCCGAATAAATCGCTCCCCATTCTCGCGATAAACCACCGCAGTTTTGGAAAACACGATTTTATCAATTTGACCCAACGGGATCGATCGCTTTTCCTGTCCTAGCTGTATCCATAATTGTTGCACTTTCTCGTCAATCTGCACAACTCGACCGTCTCTTTTTCCGCCCCCTTTCATCACAATTTCCGCTTGCGTAGGCAACCCTACGAGTATCGGCTGGCTAGCGTTAGCCTGTGCTTGTACGGATGGCAAATTCTGTTTCTGGACTTCCTGACTGGCCGCATTAACTTGTGCTGCCATACCCGCTGTTACTGTAAAAAGTGCTACAACTAGAAAAGAAAGTGTTCTGCGTTTCATCGTCCCCTAGACCCCCTTCAAGGATAAGCGTTACCCGTGCTACTGTCCTAAAATTGTACTCCACATCCCTTGAAGGTGATTCCGTGACCGCTTCTCCCCAACCTACTCCCGAATCCAATATTTTAGGCAACTTTGCCAGCGTTGTTGGCTTGCTGGGTGCCGCTTTGTTTTTCACCGGCTGGATTTATCGCTGGTCTTATTTTTACTGCTTTCAGCTAAATGTAATTACCCTCGATTTACCAGTAGAATCGTTTTTCCTAGTACCGCTTCAGGTGTTTTTAGGTGATGGCTGGACAATACTCAGAAGTGCGATCGCCCTTCTGCTGACAGCCCTGGCGATTTACCTCACTTTGTGGCTGGTTAATAGTATAAACAAGACAGTTGCTGCTAAAATTAATGGCACAATTACACGGTGGCTTTCCTCTACTTACGCCAGAAGATTCCCGTGGCTTTACCGCATCCTGAACTCTTGGCAACAATTTAATGTCAATAGATATAACTCAATCAAATTATTGCGATCGCTCGTTGACGAAATTATCATCGTCGGTTGGGTATTGCTAGTGTTGTTTTGGTCAGCTTCCCACCAAGGAATTGCCGATGCCCGACGCGATGCCGGGGAAAATTCGTCTTTACCCGCAGTTGCCTTAATCGCCAAACAAGACAACATTGCTTTAGGCAGAAAACTCGACGATCCAACACTCCGACTAGACCCCAAAGGATTTAAGGCGATCGGCGATGCAGGTCTATTTGCAGATTTGAGCAAAAGAGATTATACTGATATCAATAATCCCAAAGAACCTAGAGTTTGGCGGTTGCTTTTGGAGAGAGGAAACTGGATTTATCTGTTTCCGGCTTTAACAAAAGAACAGCAAAAAGACCCGAAAGTTCGACCGCCAGTGATGGCTATTCAACAAAGTCAATCCGGCGATCAATTGCTGATACTCAGTCCCGCACCTTCTCAACCGCCCAAATAAAATCGCTGTGGGGCGATCGCACGTATCCAAGAAACCGGGTTTTTACCTCATCTGTCGGCTACAACCAAAGATTTCGTAAAAAACCCGGTTTCTGACTACCGGCGCAGTTAAATCAACTTGTAGGGTGCGTCAGACATTGATTATTTCGCTTTCCACAGGTTTTTCTGCTCCGGGGAACCTTACGTATTTCCTAAGCAACTCCATAGCCAGTATATGGGCGCTTGTAAGATGGATGCAGCCCTAAAATAATATCCTCTTTGGGTACTCCCAAATCAACTAATTCTTGTCCTAAATCGGCTTCTGTCATATTGCGTTGAATCCAGATTTTACCATTTTTGATATCTAAGTGAATGAAACAGTTATAAATTCGCTTGTATCCCTCCCAGCCAACGTCTAAAATTTGGTAATGGTCTTGTTCTGTATCGAACACAAGCTGACATTCAACATCCAAATCTGAATTTTGATCGACTGTGGCATGAGTGGTTAGCAACTGGCGGATAAATTGGCGGTACTGCTCTATTCTTTCCATTCGATGATTACCTCCTGCACTGGTTCGTAGACGATTAACTTCACTTGATACTGCCTGACAGCTTCCTGAGTGAATCTTTCTTGAAAAAATGATTCAAATATATCGAGAGGAATTGCCAGATACAGAGTTCTATCTGGTTCATTCATTTGCAATCCTAAGCGGTAGTTCAAAAACTGTCCTAACGCTGAATGAAAGTCTGTCACCGCTGATGGATTCAAAAAACTTTTGATTTCAACAGCAATCTTTTGTCCAGCCTTTTCAGCGGCAAAGACTTTTTCTGCTGCTAAATCGATCTCAAACTTCACCCGATCTATCTTGAGGATCAGCGGATCTGCCGTAATTACCCACTGCTCTTTTAAGAGGGCTTGTTTAACAGCATCATGAAATCGGTCTTTGGCAGCCATTGTTTTTTAACAGTATCTAGGTATTATGATAGCCGATCGCTCTTCAATTGTATTTGTTAATTAAACCCGATCGCACCCACACAACCTCAAACACTCCGTCAGGAACAAACCGACACAAAGCCCTCAAACGATCGTCCGCATCTTGGCGGTTGAAAAAACGAGCAATCGTGTAATGCTGAGCATTCGGCAAAATCCGCACGATCGCCCAAGAATTGCGATCGCCACCCGCAATCGGAGAATTGGCATTTCTCAGAGAGTTGAGATAACGGGCGATCGCACTACCCTTAATATTCACCGCCACGCGCTCAATTACGATCGCCACCAAGCTTTCGAGCTCTTGCTGAGTCAACTGCGTGCGATCGGCATCAAAATCGTCATCCGAGTAGCAGCGGATGCGTGACAGCAGTTGCGTCACGCCAAAGTCATCCAAAGCTTGTTGATAGCCGCGAGTATATTCGCTCCCGTCGCTTACAGGCTTTATCATAGAAATTGTCTCCTTGCGTATGTGGGGGGCCAGAAGCCAGCGAAGAACTTTCCTAGGGATCGCGCTGGCTTTTGACTTGCTCACAGTATATCACTTAAACGCCACATATGTGTAACGTATATGACGCAATCTAGACAAGACAGTCCATATACAGCACAATGACGATCGCCCTAAACACAAAAATACTGAGCCTCGGATGACCAAACGCTTAACAACTTATTTGGCTGATGGAATCTATGACATCCTGGAAGACTGGGCAAATCAGGAACGCCGTTCAATCAGCAGCTTAGCAGCCTTCGTTTTGGAACAAGCTGCTAGAGAACATCAAAAGGAAATGAAACAACAGCCCCCGCCATCGGATGAAAAACCGGAAAAAAATTGAGTGCAGTTTGGGCGATCGCACTTTAAACAACTATGAAATTTATCGGCATCGATTTAGGTTGGAGTTCAGGCGCCAGCGGTTTATGCTGCTTAAATTGGGAAAACAATCAATTACAATTCATCGAGTGCGATCGCCTCTTAGCAACCAACGACATCCTCACCTGGATCGACACCCAAATCTCCCCAACCGAACCAGCCATCATCGCCGTAGATGCGCCCACAATCATCAGCAGTCCATCAGGAATGCGCGAGGCCGACAAACTCACGCACAAACACTTCGGGCGCTACCACGCAGGCTGCTATCCCGCCAACCTTTCCCGCCCCTTCGCCCAAAAAACAGTACAATTCGGCCTCAGTTTAGAAGCCAGAGGATTTGTCCACGCCCCAACTATTGAAGCTAAAAAATTAGGGCGATATCAAATAGAAGTTTATCCCCATCCAGCCACAATCAATCTATTTCAATTAGAGCGAATAATCAAATACAAAAAAGGAAAACTGGCAGAACGTCAACTAGAATTGATGAAGCTCTACCAGTATATTATAGATATTTTACCGACTCTCAAACCATCCCTAAATCTCGCCAATGTCGCCAATAAAAATCCGCATTCATCAGCCTTCATCAGCGGTTCAAAACTCCCCGAAATCCCCACCAGTACAGCCACCCTCAAAGCCTTAGAAGACCAGCTAGATGCCTTGCTGTGCGCTTATATCGGCGCCCACTGGTGGTACTGGGGAATCGAGCGGAATCTCGTATTGGGCGATCGCACAACCGGCTACATAGTCATTCCCCAACCTCAATAAGAAGATAGGAAAAATAGCACAATCGCCCATTGACAACAGTTAACAGTTAACAGTCAACAGTCAACAGTTAACAGTTAACAGTCAACAGTCAACTGACTAATGCGCCCAGAGAATCACACCAGCTTCATAGGGGCTGCTGAGATTATCGTGCTTAGGCAAAACGCGCAAGGACAAACCTTGTAAACCGCTAGAAGTATAAGTAATGTCAGCCGTATAAAGGCTAGCATTGTGAGAATCTTCTCCCAAATACTCCATTACCACCGGCACGCCACCGACAATATCGCCGTTAGCATCAACCGAACCTTGATAAAGTTCAACTTGCACATCCGCAGGCGTCAATCCCATCAGATTGATGCGAGATTTAACCGCGATCAACTGATTGACCTTAACTTCCTTATCCTGGGAAATATCAACAGCCTCAATCTTAATGTCTTTCCACTTCGCGAGAAGGTGCTTCTTCCAGTGAGACAACTCCTTGGCCGGAGCGCACCCGTCAGAAGTCATGGTGTGGAATCGATCGCTCACCGGGAAATAAGCCCGCCGCGCGTAATCCTTCACCATCCGAGCCGTATTGAAGAAAGGACAGTTCAAGCTAATCGAATCCTTCATTTTCTCCGTCCAACCGCGAGGAATTCCATCAGCATCTCGGTTGTAAAACAGCGGTACAACTTCCTTTTCCATCAAGTCGTACAAAGCATTCGCTTCAACCTCATCCTGATACTCAGTATCTTCGTAAAACTCCCCATGCCCGATCGGCCAACCAGTGCGAACATAATCCGCCTCATCCCACCAACCGTCAAGAATACTTAGATTAGGCAAACCATTCATCGAAGCCTTCATCCCCGAAGTACCCGAAGCCTCACGGGGGCGGCGCGGCGTATTCAGCCACACATCGCAGCCGGACACCATCATCCGAGCCACGTTAATGTCGTAATTCGGCAGAAACACCATCGAACTGATAGTTTCGTGCTCGCGGATAAAGTGAACGATATCCCGAATCAATTCCTTACCCGGAATATCCATCGGGTGAGCCTTCCCAGCAATCACAAACTGGACGGGGCAGTTTTTGTCGCGCATGATCCGCATAATGCGATCGACATCACGCAAAAATAATGTCGCCCGCTTGTAAGTAGCAAAACGGCGCGCAAACCCGATCGTCAGCACCTTCGGATTGAGAGCCTCGCGCGCGGGTTCGATTTCCGTTTGAGCAGCACCACGCTCACGCAGAGTCTTTTGCAGCCACTCCCGCGCGAACACCACCAACTCCGATCGACAGCGTTCGTGATTCCGCCACAATTCCTCGTCAGGAATCGACGAAATCCTGTCCCACAGGCGATCGTCCTGGCCGGTCATTTCCCAATCCGGGCCAAGATAGCGATCGTACAACTCCTGAGTTGACTTCGCCACACAACTGCGAGCGTGCACCCCATTCGTAATCGAAGTAATCGGCACTTCTTCGATCGGCAAACCAGGCCAAAGTCCGCCAAACATCGGGCGCGACACCACACCGTGCAAAGCCGCCACCCCATTGACAAAACTCGACATCTTAATTGCCAAAATTGCCATATTCAGAGGTGCGGACAAATCGCCAACATTCTCCCGGCCCAACGCCAGAAACTCATCTTGCGACAAACCAAACATCTTGGGATACTGGCCCAGATAGTGCATCACCATATCCGGTTCAAACAAGTCAAACCCAGCAGGCACCGGCGTGTGAGTCGTAAACATACTGCTCGAAACCACCACCTGTTCCGCTTCCACGAAACTCAGGTGATATTCCTCCATCAGCATCCGTATGCGTTCCAAAGCCATGAAAGCCGCGTGGCCTTCATTCATGTGATAAGCCGTAACAGTCAAGCCCAAAGCCTTGAGCATTTTCACGCCGCCGATACCCAGCATGATTTCCTGGTGCATCCGCAGAGTTTTGTCACCGCCGTAGAGTTGGTCGCTAATATCTTGGTCGTAGCGGCTGTTAGGTTCAATATTTGTATCCATTAGATACAAAGGAACCGTTCCCACTTGTACTCGCCAAATCCGCGCGTATACCTTGCGGCCTGGATAGTCCACCTCAATCCGCAATTCCGAACCGTCGGGATTGCGTTCTAGGTGGAGCGGCATATTGTAGAAATCGTTGAGCGGATAGCGTTCTTGCTGCCAGCCGTCGGCGTTGAGATACTGCGAAAAATAACCTTCTTGGTAGAGCAAGCCCACACCAGCCAAGGGCAAGCCTAAGTCGCTAGCAGATTTGAGGTGGTCTCCCGCGAGCACGCCCAAACCGCCGGAATAGATGGGTAGGGCTTTCACTAAGCCGAATTCCATCGAAAAGTAAGCGTAACATTCTTGCTTGTCTGTACCGCGCTGTTTGCGATACCAGGCGCGGTTTTTGAGATAATCCTCTAACTGCTGGGCGGCTCGTTTCATTTGGGCAATGAAGCCGTCGTCTTCTGCCATTTCTTGCAGTCGCTCTTGAGAGATGGTTCCGAGCATCAGCACCGGGTTTTGGTTGCTGGAGTCCCACAGGTCTCGATCGAGGCGGCGGAATAAGTCTTTGGTGTCAACGTTCCAATCCCAGTGCAGGTTATAGGCAAGCTTGCGTAGGGGTTCGAGAATTGCCGGTAGCGACGGGGAAACGTTAAATGTGCGAATTGGCTGCATAGACAAAGCCTTTATGTTGGGGTAGCGATATTTTCCTCTGTCTTTTGGCACAAATCCGTTATTCTGAACATTATTTTAATTTTTAAGTGGCGCGGGCGATCGATCGCACAAGACACGGCGGTTGAAACCGCGTCGATACAAACAAAACCCAGATGGTGCGTGGGTTGAAGAAGACACGGCGGTCTCAACCGCCGTCTTTCTCTGATCTTTGTCCGCGGAGGCGGACATCGTTAGTTTCCACGCCTTCGGCCACCACGCTCAAATTCAAATCTCGTCCCAGCATCGCTACAGCATTCGCGATCGCCCGTTCGCACGGATCTGTCGTCAGCCCGCTAACAAAAGATTTATCAATTTTCAAGATATTCAACGGAAACTTTGTGAGATAACTTAGAGAACAATAACCCGTGCCGAAATCGTCCAGCACAATCTGCACTCCCATATTCTGCAAATCCCTTAGAATTTTTGTGGTATAATCCACATCTTGCATTGCTGTAGTCTCGGTAATTTCTAACTCTAAATATTTTTGTGATAAACCCGTTTTTTTCAAGCAATTCGTCACCATTTGCACTAAATTAAATTGCTGGAACTGCCTGACCGAAAATTTGACTGCTACCCGCAAATCAGGTTGCAAAGCATCCTGCCAAGCTTTATTCTGAGTGCAGGCCGTTTGCAGCACCCATTCGCCAATAGCGGTAGTCCCATGAAGGAAAGGATCAAGATGATAAAACCGAATTCAAAGAAAAGTAGGCATCTAGAGTTGTAAATTATCATTATAATGATGCACAAAACGCTCTCCGGGAAGCAATATGATTTTCCAATTTCTTAGAGAAGGATAAGCTCTTTCTCACCAAGCGAAATACTCGTTGTCGAAGGGTGCAGTTGAATCGCTCGATATAGCTGGTACAACCACTATTTTTGTCTACACTGCGATGACGTTTACGCTTACAATACAGAATCATAGGCACTCCAATGGTCAGTATAAATTACTGCACATTGACGGTAAACTGGTGGCATTGAATTCCATAATGCCTGAGCTGATACTGCGCTACGATCGACAATGTGTACACCAACAATTTCCCTAGTCTGGGCATCCAATGCCAGCCAGACCCACTGCTGATTTCCTTTATTGTCCACAAACGACCATAACTCCTCCATCTGAACATTCAGGCGCTCGCCTTGGCTTGGGACTCCGCGACACTTGCTTCTTAACAACAAGAGCTTGGGCATTTACGTAGCGCTGAACTTTATCTTCTGACACTTTTAGCACCCGATCAATCCCCGCCTAAGAAATACGTTCAAGTAGCATCCGTGACATTAATTCCTGTTGTTGTTTGGTAATCGCTTTCCACATCGGATTCAGAACAAATTGACGACCACATTCTCGATATTTGTAGTTTTGTTTACGATGCCGAGTTTGACCATTACGACTAACTTCTCCTGAGCCACAATTGGGGCAAGGATGAATTTCTACTGTCATATCACCAATGGCAAACACTTCTCTCTAATAGTCGCTTACTCCATCCTTTCCTTCAGGGCACTACCGTTATTTCTTACTGGTGGGATTGACTTTTTTAACTTCTTTGCCTGCAATGTTACATCCAGCAGCGGGCTAATATTGAGCAGTCGCCGCGCTCCCGCCTCCACTTGCGGACGATCCAAATCTGTCAAATCGTAACTCGCGCGGCACAAATTCGCTGCTTCCACCGTTTTCGCGTCAATAAGTGCGATCGTCCTCTGCTGTCAGCTAACTGTAGCACTATTTTATGAAATTGGTATAAGAGTTTTGCGATCGCTAGCGCGTGCAGTATCAAATACCAAGTCCGAATTATTTTTTGGAGGGCGTTGCTAAACTTGAATATGAATTCAGATTGTTCGCTATCAACCGACGAGGATTTACAGGCTTCATAGTCATCAACCATAAACCTAGTTAAATCGTAAATTTCTAGTTAAAAATAGTCAACTTTTCATAATAACCAGGTTTCTTTCTTGTGAGTAAATCCTGCTTAAGAAAGCCGATTTGACTCAGTTTGATTTGCCAGTAATTGGGATGTTGATTCCCGTCTGGCATTCAGCCACCGTCTCCGTTCCCAATTCACCGAACCAGTGATTAATAAAATACTGGGTATTAAGCCGATGAATACATAGAGAATGCGACTGTAAATTCCGCCAAAAAGACCAAAATGAAGAGTGCCGATCGCAATCATAAACTTGAACATAGGTGGCGGTTCTACAACGCGATTGACTGTCAAAACTTCCCCACTATATCGGTTCAGTTCTACATTACTCATAGCAAATCGAATTAACTCGTGAGGAAGTTGCTTGCTAACCGTAATTTTTTCTGGTTCATGTTCGTCAAAAACTACATAAGTCGTTTTTCCATCCGGCATGGCTGCATCAGCTTTGCGTAACAGTTCACTTAAAGCTATGGGTTGTTTCGCAGGGGGCAAGACTTTTGCCAATTGCGGAGATTGATTGAATGAAGATTGCAGAACTAAAAATGACAAGCTCGCACCTGTAACAGCCATAATTAGTAAAAATGTACTTGATAAAATGCCTCCAACTTGATGGATATCGTAACTTAATAATGGTAGTGGTGCAGTCGTGCGAACTGTCAAGCCTGTTTTCAACTTTCGCCAACCACTCCACAATATTATCCCTGTAATTACGATTAGTAAAAATAGCAAGCCAGTTATACCGACAGCCACCATTCCCACTTGACCTATCGCTAATTTGTAGTGGAAGTTGTAGAGAAATCCAATTGGAGAATTATCCCACTTTCTCGCTCCCAAAATCTTAGCCGTGTAAGGATTAACAAATGTATCTAAGCTTTCTCCGTCTTGGGCTTTTATTGTGATCTGATAGCTGCCATCCGGCGTTTGAGGAAAGCGAATTGACTCTAAAGGGAAATTAGGATAAGCAGCTTGCACTGGTGCGATCATTTGATCCAGCGAGACTAGCTTTGCTTGGGGAACAACTCGCATGAAAGATGGGTGAATCGCGCGATCTAGTTCCTGGTGAAATACAAGGGCGCTACCAGTCAAACTAATCACAGTTAGTAATAGCCCGATCGCAATCGCAATCGAACCATGTATTGTTAGTATCAATTTGCGAATTTTCATGGTAAAAAAAATGATTAAGTATAAAACAAAACAAATTTTACGACTTTTTGAGATGGCATTTAGGGTTTGTCTCCTGCTACTACAGATTAACCGAATCTAATGCCGAGCATTTCAATAAAAAGAGTGAGAGTTATTAGCGGGATTGGAGCGCGACTATTCCATAATGTTTCTGGTTTTACGGTAAGCTCTATTGATTTCTTATTTTTTTTTCTAAAGTTGATGTGAGTTATGTTTTTTGGGGTTTTTAACTACGATCGGGGGCTGGTTTAAAGGCTCCTAGAGCGCTTGATTACAGATATTAGTAAACCCGCCCCGGAGCGAAATTATGGTAAATTAACCTGTCACTCTCCTGTGCCACACTTAGTTTTGCCACCACCACAATAAGTGGCAAACCAAGGACTAAATTTAGTCGCATCCTCTGGATCTTTGGTCATATTCACCAGCGTTGCAAAACTAGATGGCTTACTGGCATAACGAAAGTGCATATGTATGGGTTCACCAGTTGCTTCACCATGCGGCGGTACGAAACTGAGATACTGGAACTTATTGCAGTTTGGATCTTGCTTTTCCTGTTTCACCAACTCAAATAAATCCCAAGTTACTTTGTATTCGGCGTAATACTTGGAATCGCCAGTTGCACCCATGTAGACATACTGACAATTCCGTGCGATTGGTTTTTTCCCGGCTGCATCTTTGTAGAAGCTAAATTTCTCCATCTTCTCGATATCAATGCGTTTGGGATTGCGCGGATCTTTGACAGAGTTCTGGTGTTCTGTGTTGAGATTAAACACGCCATTAAATCCTAAGTAAGGCACTTTGTAGGCATTCATAGAGATCACCTGAGTGGCTACAGGTGATGGCGTAATTTTGGGGGGCGCTTGCCCAACAGCCTTTTCAGGGGTGCTTGAAGCGTTTGTTGTAGCTTTTTGAACATCAGGTTGATTTGCTTGTGGTTGATTTGATTCGGCTTGACACGCGATCGCGACTAACGCAGTTACAACGATAATTGCATTAAGTTGAAATCGTTTCATGGTGGAATCTCCTGCTCTAAAAAATTAAAACTTGATTGAGTTGTTTCCCAATTGTCAAAAAACATCAAAACTTTAGGGTAAATGAACCAATTACTGTCAATGGTTCACCAGGCAGATTGCCAGACGATCTGCTATTCGTGACAGATTTGATGTAATTGACATTGAAAAGGTTTTTGATGTTGATGGCGGCTCGCCAATTATCGCGTTGATAAAAAACAGCGGCATTGGGGAGGAAATAACTATCCGCTTGAAAGCTGTTAGATAAATCCCCTTGTCTCTCGCCCACAAAGTTGAACCCAACCCCAAAACCTAAACCCTGCAAATCGCCACTTTGAATTTCATAAGTTGTCCACAGACTACCGCTATGTTCGGGAACATTAAACAGTCTGTTGCCAACCAGAGATCGGTCTGTATCTCCTGTAACTTCAGCGTCCGTATAGGCGTAAGCAGCAATAATATTCCAACCGGGCAAAATCTGTCCCGAAATATCGAGTTCAAGGCCTCGACTCCGCTGTTCTCCAGAGGCTATTGAGAATAAAGAATTATTCGGATCGGTGACGGCAACGTTTTGTTTTGTAATGTCAAAGTATGCCAAAGTAGCGGCAAGCCTTCTGTCGAACAACTCAGCTTTGATACCGACTTCATACCCTTTTCCGGTTTCTGGTTCGATGATATTGCCGCCTACTGTTGTTGCCGAACCTGGATTAAAAGAGCGCGAATAGCTGCCATAAAGGGAAATTTCTGGGATGGGTTGATAAACAATCCCTACACGGGGGGTAAAAGCATCGTAATTTTGAGTTGTTTCGCTGCTATCTGAGGTGGAATCACCTGGAAGCACTCGGTTGTTTTGCTCTGCGGTGTCATAGCGAAGACCTGCTAGTAGCTTTAAATTATCGAAGATTGAAATTTGATCTTGGACGTAGAAACCATATCGGCTTGTCTCTACTTCATTTCCTCCAAAACCAGGTAGTGTATCCTCATCAGGGCTGGGGACTTGTCCGTAAACAGGATTGAAAATATTTAGGGAAGTCGGTGTTTCAAAATCACCTACTGCGAAAATTCTTTCATTGTTGTAGCTGATGTCTGCACCGAAGATCAGGGTGTGTTTGACTGAACCTGTAGCAAACTCACCTACCATGCTTGTTTGGAGGGCGTAGTTTTTATCTTGGCCGTCTTGAGAAGCAAAGAAGCGACTCTGGTCGCCAGTTTCATCATCAAAGTCAAGTTGCAGAGCAACTACATTGAAATCGAACTCGTAGGATGAATAGCGAAACGCATTTCGTAGCTTCCAGTTTTCACTGAAACGGTACTCGAAATTGTAGCCAACATTCAAGTATTGGGTTTCTACTCTATCCTCCGGTTCGCTGCCAACGCGATCGGGCGGAACGTCAACAACTCGATTGCCAATTGCAGGCAATCCATTATCACCAGCACGCCGATCGTTGGTGTATTCCAGAGAAACCGTCAAGTCGGCGCGATTGCTAATTTTCCAGGTCAGTGTCGGTCCAATAAAGAACCGCTGATTGTCTTGGTTAAAGCCCCGATAACTATCACTTGTTTGGTACAATCCGTTGACGCGGTAAAGCAGGCTGCGATCTGAGGTTAAGGGGCCGGAGATGTCAAACCGGGGCCGGACAAAAGTCTGGTTTCCCAGTTGCAATTCTGCTTCGTAGAAAGGTTCTGAGAGCGGTTGTTTTGATACTAAGTTAATTAAACCCCCTGGTTGAATCTCGCCGTACAAAATTGAAGCTGGCCCTTTGAGAACTTCAACGCGATCGAGGTTGGCGACTTCTGGAAAAGATCCAAAATTACCATATCGCCTGAAACCATCTCGCAAGACAGGGGCATTGTCAAAACCCCGAAGCCCGAATTCGCTACCCCGACCTGTAGCAGTTCCGCCCAATGTGACACCGCTAACGTTGCCGAGTGCTTCATCTAAGCGGGTAACTTGTTGATCTTGTATCACTTCTTGAGGAACTACTTGGATCGATTGAGGAATATCTCGAATTGGGGTGTCTGTGCGGGTGGCGGAGGAAGCGTTGGGCTGTAGATAAGGAGTTTGCTGATTGCCCGTGACAATGATATTAATTTTTTCTGTGCTGACACTCAGAACTAAACCGCTGGCGCTTCTGAGTACGCCTGCTGTTGGCAAATTTTCTTGACCCGTGATGCTGATGCGGATACTACTAGCATCAACCTGAGTCACCGTGACTAAATTAATTCCCTCAAATGGATTTTGGGCCCGAAATTCTTGACCATCAGGTAGAACTAATTGAGCATTGGAAATCTCAGCTATCAAAGTTTTGCCCTCAGTCCTGGTTTTCGCTTGCAGGACTTGCCCCTCTGCTGAAACTAAAATGACTTCTAAACCTGCCTGTGTTGGGTTCAATCGCACGCCTGTTACTTGTACGACTGATTGAGAGATTTGCACAACATCTGAAAAGTTGGTCAAACTCGGTCTTGACGGATTTAATAAGCTTTCTACACTGGTATTCGGACGAGCTATGGAGTCGAGTTTTGGTATGGCTGCTGTGGGCTCTTTTGGCTGTGCTGTCGGTTCAATATTAGGTTCAATATTAGGAAGAGGATTCGGGCGATCGCCATCCGGCTTGGGAGCAAATGTCAAGTCAGAATTGGGTTCTTCGAGGGGTTTTTGGGGCTCGATGGCAGAAGCCATCGCCCACCATTGAGATTGAGTGCGATCGTCCTCTTTTAAGGGATCTATTGAACTCGGAACGGGGGCACTCTCAGGCGCAGTTTCACCAGAGTCTGGGTTAGCGCCGTCAGAGAAACTCCTTGGCCCAACTGCTGCTACTGGCATGATACCAACGCCCAGCAGCGCCACACAAAAAAACGGCAAACACAGTTTCATTTCCACACCACACACTTAAAAAAACTTGAGACGCTACACCATCTGTCGCGGAGCGAATGCACCGATTGAGCTGCACTCTGGTCACTTGTACTCTGCTGAAAACCTACCTACACCAACACGGAAACCAAGTCTGTGAGTAACAGGCGTAGCTATGCTGCGATCGTAGTTTCAATCTAGTTTCCTGACATGAGGGACGATGCTCTGCTCTCGGGTCGCAGTCAACAACCAAATAATTATTGCATAATATTCGCATCAATTAATTAAAATAAACAAACTTTTTGCAAATATCAAGCAAATATTTATTTGATTTTTGATCAAGTTTGTTTGGTTTTTGGCAAAATTTCACTGTACTGCCGACAAGGGCGCTGTTGCAATCCCCCGCGCTTTAAGCTGCAAATCCTTTGATAATTGGCTTTTACATTGGATGAGTCCGTTGTCTTACACAATAAAAACTATGATTGCCGAGGAATAATATTAAAAATTATTATGTATGAGTGCTTGCCAAAAGCGATTATTTGGCTTGTCAAAATTTACATTAATTAATAATTACTTTCAATAAGTTCTAGTCACACCTAAAAAACGTTTTGAAAAAACGATCGCAGTTACCGGCCGTGCGATCGCCCATTTCAAGATTTCAGGGTTGCAATCAGTGCAACAAGTAGAATGGCTCAACCTTTGAAGGATTTTTGAGAAATCTCCAGTAAAAGTTCGACAGGTTTAGACTTCCTGCGCTACAGGTGCCAGCACCAGCCTCATCAACTAGCTTTTACCTTTCTGCAAGACGGAGAAACAGAAAGCTATATTTTATTGAAAAAACACGGTTTCTAAGCACTCGTGAGTCAATTCTATGATCTTGAGTAAATCTGCATCGGGGAATTGCAGTTTAAGGGTATGAGAAAATTATCAAGTAGGAATTCTATTAACTCTCTACTTAATGGTAGCAATCCCTAACTTAGCTCCCTTAATTCGACGCAATCGATCCATAACTTCCACAACACTTCCGTGATTGACACTTTTATCCGCGTTCAAAATAATTAAAGAAGTCTGATTAGAACCCATCACCTGCCGCACCGCACTCTCAATCTGGTCTAAATTGACTGGCTTTTTATCAACCATTAATTTTCCCGATTCCTCAATAGTGATAGTAATTTTAGAAGGCGCTTCCTGAGTCTGAGAAGTTGATGCTTTTGGTAAATTGACCGGCAAACCCTCGGATTTGGATAAAGACAGAGAAGAAATGATTAAAAACGTCAATATAGCGAATACCACATCAATCATTGGCACGATATTGATCTGAGCAATATTATCCGGTTCATCGGGTAGACGCATAGTTAGATTCTCTCGGTAATTTTTCGTAGCGGTGACGGTACAATAATTCTAACTGCCCTCCAGCTTCCTGAATAAAAGCAATTTGTTGTAAGTAAAACCCGCGAAACATATTGGCAAATAACAGCGTAAAAATTGCCACCACTAACCCCGTTGCCGTAGATACCAGAGCTTCGCTAATCCCACCGGTAACGCCCGCTGCATTGCTGCTCCCAGCTTCTCCCAGTTTGAGCGAGCCAAAAGTGGTAATTAATCCCAAAACAGTGCCTAGCAACCCAAATAGTGGGGAAAGGCTGATAATGGTATCAAATATTGTATTAAATCGCTTCAGAATAGGGATTTCTGCCTGAGCGCCACTTTCTAGGGCCAAACGAAATTCTTCAATGTTGGGCGAGTCTAATTCTAAAGCTTCTAAAAAAATCCGGGCTAGGGGCAAATCGGCGTTTACTTGTAATTTTTTGATGGCGGAATCGGGGTTGTCGCGGTAGAGATTTAGAACTTCTCGCACGACTCGCCGCTGCCGCCGATTTACCCGAAACCAAAAGGCAAGACGCTCTATAATCAACGCGACTGCTGCGATTGACGACGCAAACAGGGGCCAAGCAACTATGCCCGCGGCGCGAAAAATGTAAATCAAAGTATCCATTGGTTTGTAGTCTCGCTTGCTCTGTTGAGTGATCGCAGGCTGTCTAATGCTGCAACGCCGCGCGATAGAAGGCTGGTAGAGTTTCTGCGTCAAGTCGGCACAAGTGATTGAGACGGAGAATGGTTTCACTCCTTGGCGCGATCGCACAAACGCACTACCTGTATCTGAGTATCTTTGCCTGTACTCCAAATGCTCCTACTGTTATCCCTACCGATTTTTCGGTCAGTGCTTTGTTGCTAAAATTTGCATTAGGACTTGACAATAGTATTCAATAATTAAAAAGATTCTCAACTAGAATTTCACGATTATTCGAGAATGTCAAGCGATCGCACCTAACATAACATACAAATAAGTTATATTAATTTTATTATTCATAAATAATTATTATAACTTAAAAGGCTTGAGAATACTGATTTTTTTTGGTACAGTATGGCTTAGAGTATTGCAGTTAAGGAATTTGGGAATGTTCTCTGCCCGAATTCGACCGCAGACAGCGCCCGCCTGAGTAACACAGACAGCCAAACAGAATGCTAGATGATAGGATAAACTCGCTATATAAAAAATCAATAAATGACAATAATTATAATCTAATCAAGGAGATTCATCAGGAATGAGTTTTTCAAACGTTTCGGCGACGCAAAGACAACAAGAAGAAGAGGCTCTCAAAAAAATTCTGGCGATCGGTCTGCTAGCCTCAACCGTACTGCACGCTGTTGTACTGCCGTTGAGCCTCAAGTTGGTCAAACCGGCTGAATTTGCAAATGACGATGCCATTGAAATTGTCATGCTGGATGAACCGAAAGTAGAGGAAATCAAGCCAGAGCCAGCTATTCCAGAAAAGGTATCTCCCCCGCCTGAGACATTCAAACCAGAACCGCCACCACCGATTCCAGAAGAGCCACCCGTAGCAGTAGCGCCACCACCGATTCCAGAAGAGCCACCCGTAGCACCACCACCGATTCCAGAAGAAGCCCCGGTAGCAGCAACGCCACCGCCGATTCCAGAGGAAGCCCCGGTAGCAGCAACGCCACCGCCGATTCCAGAGGAAGCCCCGATCGCAGCAACGCCACCCCCGATTCCAGAGCAGCCTTCTGCGATCGCACCTAAACAGGATTTGATTCCCCCAGAAACTCCTCCAAGCCCGATCGCCAACGAACCCAAAACCCCATCGCCCAATCCTCCCAAAAACGATCGCCCGATCGCCAGCGAGGAACCTCCTAAAAGCGAACCACCCGTTACCCAATCTCGCCCCAAGGGCGCTGAGAGTGCCCCAGATTTTACCGCAGATGCTGGAAATCCCAAGTCCTCGAATAGTCCTGAAAACAATAACTCGCCCTCGCCATCCTCAGAGGCATTAAATCCTGCTTCTGGGCCCATAGCCCGATCGCCCGCAGCCGGCCCGCCAGTCACAACTACTAGGCCTGGAAGCAGTCGCAATTCGGGAAGTGCGATCGCCGATCTCACAAACCCCACCTCTGCCCCCGGAGGCGGAAACCCCCAGAATGAAAACGGAAGCTCTTCCTCAGAGCCATTAAATCCTGCTTCTGGGCCCATAGCCCGATCGCCCGCAGCGGGCCCACCAGTCACAACTACCAGGCCTGGAAGCGGCAGCAATTCGGGAAGTGCGATCGCCGATGTCACAAACCCCACCTCTGCCCCGGGAGGCGGAAACCCCCAGAATGAAAGCGCAAGCTCTTCCTCAGAGCCATTTGCAACGGGTTCTGGAACCATAGCTCGATCGCCCGCAGCGGGGCCGCCAGTCAAAACTACCAGGCCTGGAAGCAGCCGCAATTCGGGAACGGCGATCGCGGATGCCACAAACCCAGGAGGAAGTCCCTCGAACTCACCATCCGGTGGGAGTGAAACTGCTGGGGGGGGTTCTTCAGAGCCCTTTGGTAGTGGTTCGCGCTCAGTGCCAAAACCGAAAAACCCTGGTGGAGGGGAGAGTCCTTCCCGTCCTTCGGGCCCGGCACCAGGCACTTGCATTAGCTGCGGTAAACCTGAATATCCCAGCGCCGCCAGAAAAGAAGGGCGTCAGGGTCAAGTAAAAGTCAAGTTTGATATTGACCCCAACGGTAAGGCCTTCAACATCGCGATCGAGATTTCTAGCAAATACGACGACTTCGATAGCGCTGCGATTAAAACAGTAGAAAGATGGAAATTTGCCTCATCAGAAAGCGGCATTCAAGGAAAAGTAGCATCCATTACCTTCCGGCTCAATGAGTAGGAATTCTCTGGAAACCTAGCAATTTTGCTGGGAATTCAATAGCACCAAGAAAGCAACTGTAAAGTTAAAAATTGAATTTTGTGTAAATTATGAATTTCGGAATGTCGCCAGCAATATTAACTAAACTTCAGCGATTTGGATTCGCTCTATTACTTGGCTCCAATTTGGGAATGGCTGAGTTATTCGTAAACCCTCACAGCGCAATGGCCGGAGTGATTACTTTACCCGATGGCGGACGTTGTGAGGGAGAATTGAGCGAGGGTAAACTCAGCGGGCCTGGTCTCTGCCAATATGCCAATGGCGATCGCTATGAAGGGCAATTTCTCAACGGCCAACCTCACGGTAAAGGTGTCTATTCTTTTAAAGCAGAAGGTCGATATCAAGGAGAATTTGCCTCTGGTGAATTCAACGGTCAAGGTGTCCGCGAATTTGCTAACGGCAACCGCTACGAAGGAACTTTTAAAGACGGTGAATTCGACGGTACGGGTATTTTTACTTCCACTAACGGCATTCGTTATGAAGGCTCTTTTACCAATGGTTCTCCCAGCGGGCGGGGCGCTTTTACGTTCAGTGATGGCACTCGTTGCGAAGGAGATATTAAAGAAGGCAAAGTTAACGGTAAAGGAGTCTGTCAATATGCTAATAAGAACCGCTACGAAGGAGAGTTGCTGAGTAATTTGCCTCACGGACAGGGAACCTATACCTTTGCGGTCGGAGGTAGTTATCAGGGGCAGTTTAGTGAGGGGCAATTTGATGGTAAAGGGGTTCGCGAATATCCGAACGGCAACCGCTATGAAGGAGAGTTTGTCAAGGGCAACCCTCAAGGTCAGGGGTTGTTAACTTTTAAAGAAGGGGGACGTTATCAAGGCCCGTTCGAGAATGGAGAATTTAATGGTGAGGGTGTCCGGGAGTTTGCTAATGGCAATAGCTATAAAGGTATTTTTGTCAAGGGTAAGATGAGTGGGAAAGGTGTTTATATTTTTGCCAATGGCGATCGCTGCGAAGGCGAATTTCGCGAGGGTCAGTTTAACGGTAAAGGTGTCTGTACTTACGCTAATGGCGATCGCTATCAAGGTGACTTTCTCAACGGGCAGAAACACGGTCAAGGTTCCTACATTTATGCAGATGGAACTAAGCTAGAAGGTAATTGGCAACAGGGGCAGCTTCAAAAATAATTTTTGTTCCTGTTTCGCGCTACTCTTTTTTTAAAGATAGGCGATTGATGGGATTTATACCAATTTCATAAAGTAGTGCTAGATATTACCCCCCCAACTCCCCCCTTAGTAAGGGGGGGCTAAGACTTCATCAGCACATCTTTGAAAAATGGTATTAGAATTCAGAGAGTAGGGACTTTTAAGCAGAAAAATCACACCCGCATAAAATCGCACGCCGCTCTCGTTAAAACCAAGGCCATTGTTGACTAATTGGAGATAATTTGTCATATTGCTGTCTCTCCTCCTTGCGGTAAAATTTCGCCAAATGTCGCTGCCGCCACATCAG
This sequence comes from Microcoleus sp. A2-C3, assembly GCF_036706065.1. NCBI lineage: Bacteria > Bacillati > Cyanobacteriota > Cyanophyceae > Oscillatoriales > Microcoleaceae > Microcoleus > Microcoleus sp. A2-C3. Next base: position 103,206 of record NZ_JAUBVX010000018.1, read on the forward strand.
TACACCCGTCATAAAAAGTACAATCGCTGCTAATCCTGCGATCGCGTGTACCAGTCGCAGGTAAATTCCGCCATAGCTGCCAATATGTAACGGATAAAGCGAGTTGAGAATTCGATTTGCTAGAGAAGCTGAATTTACACTATCAGCCCGCAATATTTCGCCACTGTATTGGTCGAGATAAATAGTGCTAATCCCGTTTGGGTGCGGGTCATTTGGAAATTTTTTCCTGACTTTAAAAGTTGCTTCAGGTGTCAAAGGCAGAGAAATAAAAGTGGTTTTAGCTTCTGTCAAAACGGTATTAACTTGCTGTAATATTTCATCAAGATTTTGCCTCGAACTGCTAGATTGGAGATGAGAAGTCAATGCAGCCTGTGGCTTTTCATTTGTTAGCCAATACAGAGAAGATTCAATCGGCGTGTAAAATATTATCGCTGTTCCTGTAGCAGAAATTAGGATAAGAAAAGCGACCGATACAATGCCAGAAACGTTATGTAAATCAAATACAGTCCGCTGCCAGTGAGCTTGCCAACTAATCGAAAATCCGCGAGCCAAATTGCGCCAACCAGTCCACAAAAATAAGCCAGTAAAAGTTAGTCCTAGCATTACTATACCGCAAATACCTACCACAAAATGACCAAATTCTCCTCCAGCTAATTCCGCGTGTAACGTAAAAATAAAACCTGTAAAACTTTTTTTATCAAGGCGCGCACCCTTAATTTTGCCGCTGTAAGGATTGACATAAATGCTCACTACTTCCTCACTCTTTGACAGCATCGAAACTTGACAAACTTCCTTCGCTGATCGCGGCAGTAAGATACTAAGAGCTTGATTTTGGGGATAAGCTTTTTCGACAATTTGCAGGACATTTTCCAGCGGTATCCGTTCGACTTGAGGAATGACTTGCAGGAGTTGGGGATTGAAGAACCGCTCGATTTCGGGCCCAAAAACCAGTAAGCTGCCCGTTAAAGCAATTACTGCTAGAAATATTCCTACCACCAACCCCAAATACAAATGCAGTTTGAATGCGAGTTTGCGGAACTTCATCTGGAAATTTTTCTCAAAGCCGTTAACTGTTCTCATTAAGGTAAAACCGATAGTCCGACAGGGAATGAATTCCCTGTCTCAAAGCTAAAGTCCTCGCTATGAGGACTGAGAAAAACACTTTTCAACTCATTAGTCCTAAGTAGGTAGGCGCAAATAAACATTGCTATGTAACAGAATGTAAGGTTGTCAGAACCTCTGCGATTGCTTCGCTTCATTTCGTTTCGCTCGCGATGACAGACTTATATATTTTCCCACTCATCTACTTATGTAATACCAATTCAATGGGTCGTTGCACATATCTCGATCCCCCTAAATCCCCCGAAAGCAAGGGGGACTTTGATCGGAATCTTGTCCCCCCCTTACTAACTGTAGTTTAGACTAAATAAAGATGAGAACGGTGGCAAAAGAAGAACTAGAGCCACCGCGCCGGGAGAGAATGA